>DATICC010000255.1:0-3879 GCA_035457045.1 Woeseiaceae bacterium
CGAAACGAGCGTCATGGATGAAAGGCCGAAGCCCGCCTTCCTGGCATTGACCTGCACCGCGTAGCGCTCGATCACGCCTTCTTCTTCCAGGCTGCGGACGCGCCGCCAGCAGGCGGAGCTCGACATGCCGACCTTGTCGGCCAGCTGTTGCATGGTCAGGCGTCCGTCCTCTTGCAGCTCGCGCAGGATGCTGCGGTCACGATTGCTGAGCATGACTTGTGTCACTTTTCTCAAAAAAGTGCAATATTGTACCGTAGAAGTCCGTTCTCTGGTTATTTATCTCATTTCTTCCGCCAGACGCGGGCATTTCTGGTAAATGCTTGCGCCGGGAATCTGCCAGAATCCCTGCAACGCTGCGCCTTAATGCTGCGCACTCAACAGGAGCGATCATGACCGCATCCTCTGCACTTCGGACCCCGGAATATCCGCTCGACAACTACGAACTCGAAGACCGCTACCGGCGCGAGTCCGGGCGGGTGTTTCTGACCGGGACCCAGGCGCTGGTCCGCCTGCCGTTGATGCAGCGAACCATGGACAGGGCCGCCGGGCTGAACACCGCCGGGTTCATTAGCGGTTACCGCGGCTCGCCGCTCGGCGGCTATGACCAGGAGTTGTGGCGCGCTGGTCGTTTCCTCGCGGAGAGCAATATCCGGTTTCTTCCCGCGGTGAACGAAGACCTCGCGGCTACCGCGATACTCGGCACGCAGCAGGTCGAGTCCGAGCCGGGGCGAACCGTCGACGGCGTCTTCAGCATCTGGTACGGCAAGGGTCCCGGCGTCGATCGGGCCGGCGATGCGCTGAAACACGGTAACGCTTACGGCAGTTCGCCGCACGGCGGCGTGCTGGTGGTTGCCGGCGACGATCACGGCTGCGTGTCATCGTCGATGCCGCACCAGTCGGACGTGGCGTTCCTGGCGTGGCTGATGCCGCACCTGAATCCTGCAAGCGTTGCCGAGTACCTGGAGTTCGGACTTTACGGCATTGCCCTGTCGCGATACTCCGGCATGTGGGTCGGATTCAAGGCAATCTCGGAAACCGTCGAATCGGCGATGTCGGTGCAACTGCCGCCGTATCCGCAATTTGCCGTGCCGCCGGACTTCAAGGCTCCGCCCAACGGCCTGCACATTCGCTGGCCGGATTTTCCGGGCCCGCAGATCGAGGAGCGGCTCGAAGCGAAGAAAGCCGCGACCCTGGCCTTTGCCGCTGCCAATCCGATCGATCGAAAGATCTTCGATGTGCCGAACGCACGATATGGAATCGTCACCACCGGCAAGGCGCACCTCGACCTGATGGAGGCGTTGCGCCTCCTCGATATCGACGAAAGCGAAGCACGGCGCATCGGCCTCGATGTCTTCAAGGTCGGTCTCGTCTGGCCACTCTCCCACGATGCCGCGCTGGACTTCGTGCGCGACAAGCACGAGGTGCTGGTGGTCGAAGAGAAACGCGGTCTCATCGAGAGCCAGTTCAAGGAATATTTCTACGATTACCCCGGGCGTAAGCCGAAGCGTATGGTCGGCAAGGAAGACGAACTCGGCCAGCGGCTGGTACCCTGGGTCGGCGAACTGTCCCCGATCCAGCTTGCAGGCATCGTGGCGAAGCGGCTGGACAGCGCGATCATGGGACTCGATCTGCAGTCGCGTGCAAGAAAACTGCTGTCCGGCCAATCCAACGTCATCAAGATCGACGGCGCTTCGCGCACACCCTACTTCTGCTCTGGCTGCCCGCACAACACATCCACCCGCCTGCCTGAAGGATCCAAGGCACTTGCCGGCATCGGCTGCCATTTCATGGCGAACTGGATGGACCGGGAAACCGACGGGCTCATACAGATGGGCGGCGAAGGCATCAACTGGGTTACGCGCTCGATGTTCAGCGGCGGCAAGCACGCGTTCCAGAACCTCGGCGACGGAACCTTCTATCACTCGGGCTCGCTCGCCATCCGCCAGGCCGTTGCCGCCAACACCAATATTACCTACAAGATCCTGTTCAACGACGCGGTCGCAATGACCGGCGGACAACCGGTCGACGGGCCGATCAGCGTGCAGTCGATCGCACACTCGGTGCGTGCCGAGGGTGTGCAGCGCATTGCCCTCGTGTCGGACGAGCCGGAGCAGTTCGACCTGCGCGAGTTCCCGCGTGGCACGACCTTGTCACATCGCCGGGACCTCGATGCCATACAACGGGAACTGCGCGACATTGCCGGGGTCACGGTCCTGATCTATGCGCAGACCTGCGCCACGGAGAAACGCAGGCGCCGCAAGCGTGGCAGACTCGTTGACCCCGACCGCATCGCCGTGATCAATGACCTCGTCTGCGAAGGCTGTGGCGATTGTTCGGTCGAGTCGAACTGCCTGTCGGTGATACCCAAGGAAACACCGTTCGGCCGCAAGCGGCAGATAGACCAGAACACCTGCAACAAGGATTTTTCCTGTGTGAACGGATTCTGCCCGAGCTTCGTCACCGTGGAAGGTGTAAAGAAGACTGCGGCTCGCGTTACGCGAGTCAGCGAATTTCCGGAGCGTAAGCTCGCATTGCTGGGGGAACCAGCGTTGCCGGCGCTGCAGGGCAGCTACAACCTGCTGGTGACCGGTGTGGGCGGCACCGGGGTGGTGACCGTGGGCGCACTGATCACCATGGCCGCACACCTCGAAGGCAAGGGTGCGAGCGTGCTCGATTTCATGGGATTTGCACAGAAGTTCGGCCCGGTGCTGAGTTATATCCGCATTGCCGCGGACACCTCGCAGCTGAACCAGGTGCGTATCGATCGCGAACAGGCTGACGCGCTGATCGGTTGCGATCTCGTCGTCAGCTCTTCGCCCGAAGCGTCGAAAACCTATCGGCCTGGCCGGACGAAAGTGGTCATCAACACAACCGAAATGGCCACGGCAGACTTCGTGCGACATCGCGATGCATCATTAAGGTCGGGGGAAAGGGTCGCCGCGATCGAGGCTGTCGTCGGGGCGGAAAATCTCCAGACCGTGCCGGCCAACCGGATCACGGAGAAACTGTTGGGGAATACCATCTATTCCAACGTGCTGATGCTGGGCTACGCGTGGCAAAAGGGCCTGGTGCCGGTGTCGCTGAAAGCCTTGCTTCGCGCCATCGAACTCAACGGCGTCGAGATCGAACGCAATCGCGAAGCTTTCGGCTGGGGTCGGCTGGCGGCGGCCGACGCGGAAATCCTGCGCTCATGCATGAACGGCGATCCGCGTGCGGACCTTGCGCCGGAGTCGCTGGACAGTGTCATCACGCGCAGGGTCGATTTCCTGCGCGAATACCAGGACGAGGCGCTGGCACGGAAGTTTGTTGCGCTGGTCGACAGGGTACGTGCTGCGGAATCACGCATCGGCCAGGGAACGGGGCTTGCCGAGAGTGTTGCGCGCGCGTATTTCAAAACACTCGCCTACAAGGACGAGTACGAGGTTGCGCGGCTGCACACGCAGACCGGTTTCCTGTCCGGCTTGCGCGAGAAGTACGGCAAGGACGTCAAAGTGAGCTTTCACCTGGCGCCGCCGCTGCTCGGCGGAAAGACCGACGCGCGCGGTCGGCCCCGGAAGCGGGAGTTCGGTCCCTGGATCATTCCGCTGTTCAGTGTCCTGGCGAAGTTCCGTCGACTGCGTGGCTCACGATTCGACCTGTTCGGCCTGACGGCGGAGCGCCGCATGGAACGCGCGTTGATCGGCGAGTTCGAGCAGACGGTCGACAGTCTCCTGCAGGGTCTGAGCCACGACAGCATTGCGGCAGCGACCGCGATCGTCAATCGTTACCTCGACATCCGCGGCTACGGCCCGGTCAAGCAGCAGGCAGCGCACGAGGTGCGCACCGACGTCCAGAGGCGCCTGGCGGACCTGGTGGCACGGCGGAATCTCGCCGCGTAAG
>DATICC010000256.1:0-2791 GCA_035457045.1 Woeseiaceae bacterium
TCGCACGCCATCAAGACGTGATCCGGGTCATGTGACTATCGAGTTGCCGAATCCCGTAACGAAGGAAGTTGCGGATGTGTTCAATGAGGTCTTTGGAAGATGAGCGCGAAATATCAGGTGCTAGCGACTGGCTACTATGACGGCCCTACCGAAGGATTCTTAGTCGATCCTGGTTCGGAGAAAGCGCAGTTTTTCAAGGTGATAGCTTGGGATGCCGATCAAGAAGAGCGGCTGTTCGTAGTCGTTGAAGTCGACCGGGCACAACTCGCAAGGCTCGAAGCACTCATAGACAGGGCTGGCGAAAAGCCGAGAAAGCTGATTTGGGCTCCCCCATGGCGATTCCGTGACGACAACGATTTAGGTGAGGCGCGGCAGATCATCGCTCAATGCGAGGAACAACTGAAGTCGGCCTGTGAACTGTCAATCGGAATTGAGCTCAGCACTTCTTCCAGACGTATACACGTCAAGGAGAATCTGCGAAACGAGTTGGCTAATGCGATCGATCGGGACGAACCGGAAGACATCGGCGCTTGGCGCGCAAAGTTGCGCGCTTAGCGTCGCGCGACCAATGTTCCAAGCGGGGGAGACGAGAGTGCAGAGGACCTCGGTCCATTCCATAACTTCCCGGAATCATGCAATGACGAGATCTTGGCCGGAACGAGGACGTTGGTTAGCGACGATCATGTGCTATTCGACACTATTGGCATTTGGATTAGTAATGATCAGTCAATCAGGACGTGCCGCAGAAAACGTGTTCAGCACGAATTGTGCGCTTGCGATATTCGCAGCGCTACAACAGCTAGCTCGAGAACCGTTTCTTGGCTCGCTTGACCAGGACTTGCGAGAGTTCGTAGATGAAAACTACAGCGATGTGACGTGCAAGTTAGATCACGGCGAAGCCCATATCACGCTAACTCGCAAGAATGTCTCTCGTGGTGGAGACATCTACTATCGCGTTAGTTTGGAGAGGTTGGACATTAAAGTGAGCAGGTTCGAACGGTAGTCGAAAACTTCTGAACGACTGCTGTGTGATAGCTGCCTCACGTCGGCGGGAACTTCGAGAAACGCAGTGAGGGCGGGATCGACTATTACCGCCACTACATTCGCGCCGAAGGCCGGCTGGTGGCGATCAAGGTCCGGGCCACAGGCGGTGTGGATGAGAACAAGACGGTCCTGACGGATCACCT
Source organism: Woeseiaceae bacterium (assembly GCA_035457045.1). GTDB lineage: Bacteria > Pseudomonadota > Gammaproteobacteria > Steroidobacterales > Woeseiaceae > JAKEGN01. The sequence continues at coordinate 1,188 of DATICC010000256.1, forward strand.
GGGCAGCATTGTCGAGATCCTGGACGAGAACGGCAATGTGGATATCAGCGAGAGCTTTGCGGCCTATGGGGGCCGGCGCGACCCGGCCGACTGGTCGGGGGGCATTGGCAACGAAGCGGACCTTGCCGAGCTGACGCAGCGGGGGTTCACGGCGCAGACGCACCTGGATGCGAGCACCCTGGTGCACCTGGGAGGGCGGGTGCTGGATACGCTGACCGGGCGGTTCCTGTCACCGGACCCACAGGTGCCGCACCCGGGGGATACGCAGTCCTTCAACCGTTACAGCTACCTGCGGAACGATCCCTTGAGCGGGGTGGATCCGAGCGGGTTCTTCGACAGCCGGTTCCTCGAGGACTGGACGTTCAACATTCACTACTCGCGCTCGCACCGCCGTAACGCCCACAGCCCGCCGCCGAGCGGTTGCCAGGTGACGAGTCCGCAGGGCTGCTATGGCAAGAGCGGGGTCAGGGCGGTCATCGACATGATCGTCGACAAGGTCATCGGGCCGCTGCCGAGCTACGGATTTGACGACAGCTTGGTTCTGTATTTTCAGGATCCCGACGTTGAACGCTTGAACAGAATTCCAGATGACATTCGCGAGCGCTATTTTTCCGACCTGCCCATCGACTCAGGGGCATCGAACACTGCCGAAATTTGCGCTGCGGCTCAATTTATCGCATAAACTGACGCGTGTTTTGCCGCAAGGCGCGTGTGGGTTGGCGCAGGCCACGGTTGCTGCGCAAGAAAACGAGGGTGTTATGGCAGGTGAAAGAGTGACTGGGACCGTCAAATGGTTCAACGATGACAAGGGTTTCGGGTTCATTTCCCGCGAAGGTGGTCAGGATGTGTTCGTGCATCACAGCGCCATCCAGATGGAAGGATTCAAGTCCCTGAAAGAAGGCCAGAAGGTCACCATGGTGGTGACCCAGGGGCAGAAAGGCCCGCAGGCGGAAAACGTAATCGCGGAATAAGAAGTATCGCTCTCCGGAACCGGTCCGGGGTTTGCCGCAGCTGTAATCGACGACCCGGATGCGCTGCAGCCTGGCAATGACCGACCGGGTCGTCTCGAATACGACCGCGATGTCTGAGTGAAGTATTGCGCCAGGCGCCGCGCGCGTCGCCGAAAGGTATTTGTGCCAGATTTCCATTGCATACGCCGACTCGTCGCAGCCGTACTCGCACTCAGCGCCGCTCTCCAGGGTTGCGGCGATCCTGAACCGCAGCCCAGCGAGCTTCCGGTTGATCATTCGATTCGCGCATCGATCTTTGCCGGCAGCCTGGCCTGCGGCGAATGCCACCAGGAGGAGTACCGGCGCTGGACCGGGTCGCACCACCAGCTCGCGATGCAGGCCGCGCGTGACAGTACCGTGCTGGCGGATTTCGATGACAGCAAATTCGATTACTTCGGCCGAATCACGAAATTCACGCGACAGAGCGACGACTACCTGGTCAACACCGAGGGTGCCGACGGCGAATTGCAGGACTTTCGCGTCGCCTGGACTTTCGGCGTGTCGCCGTTGCAGCAGTTCCTGGTCGAGTTTCCCGGCGGACGGCTCCAAGCGCTGACCATCGCCTGGGACTCGCGAGCACAGGCCGAGGGCGGG
>DATICC010000257.1:0-2196 GCA_035457045.1 Woeseiaceae bacterium
CGTACTGGGATTACCAGCATGGCAAAGCGCAGCTCATGGTTCCCTACACGCTCGATGCGAACGACATGCGCTTTGCGACGCCGCAGGGATTCAACTCGGGGCAGCAGTTTTTCGAATACCTCAAAGACACGTTCGACCTGCTGTACGCCGAAGGCGCCGATCTACCGAAGATGATGTCGGTCGGCCTGCATTGCAGGCTGGCCGGTCGTCCCGGGCGCGCCGTGGCAGTCGAACGTTTTCTCGAATACGTGGCGACTAAAGAAAAGGTGTGGGTCGCGCGCCGCATCGACATTGCCAGCCACTGGCAAAAACGTTTTCCCGCGGAAACGGCGCCGTGAAGCCCGGATCATCACGGAATCTTGCGGCATTCGTGGCACGTTACGGCGCCGTATACGAGCACTCGCCCTGGGTTGCCGAGCAGGGTTTCGCTTCGGTGTCGGAGAGCGACGGCGCCGCGGAACTCGCGGCGGCATTCGCCGCCTGCGTCGACAATGCGAGCAGGGAGGCCAGGCTGGCGCTGATCCGCGCCCATCCGGATCTGGCTGGCCGCGCGGCGGTGCGTGGGCAACTCAGCGGCGACTCGACCGATGAGCAGGCAAGTGCCGGCATCAATCAATGCACGCCCGAGGAATACAGGCGCTTTCAGGATTACAACGAACGTTACCGGAAAAAATTCGGGTTCCCGTTCGTCATGGCGGTAAGGAACAGCAACCGGCACGAGATACTCGCGGCATTCGAGCGCAGGCTTGAAAACGACCGCGATCGGGAATTCGCACAGGCGATCAGTGAAATCCACAAGATCGCCAGGATGCGGCTCGACGCCATGTTCAGGGAGTCGGACGCGGCATGAGTACAAGGGACAGCAATCCGTTCCGCCAGTGGGTGCGGCTGGAGCAGCCAAGGCTCGGCACCCGGGTGGTCTTTGCAACGGACGATTTTTTCGCCGACAAGTCGCGGCTCATCGATCCGGCCGAGCCGGTATTCATACCGGACAAGTACGACGATCATGGCAAATGGATGGACGGCTGGGAAAGCCGCCGCAAGCGTACCCCGGGCCATGACTACTGCGTCGTTCGCCTCGGGATCCCGGGGCGGGTACGCGGTGTAAACATCGACACCCGGTACTTCACCGGAAACTATCCGCCGCGGGCTTCGATCGACGCCTGTCAGAGCAACGCGGAAGTGCCCGAGAACGGCTGGGAACCGTTGTTGCCGGCCGTCGACCTGCAAGGCAATTCGCAGCATCCATTTACAATCACATCGGGCCGCAGCTGGACACACTTGCGACTGAATATCTTTCCCGACGGTGGTGTTGCGCGACTGCGCATCTACGGCGAGGTCACGCCGGACTGGAGTGGGTATGCGCCTCGTGATGTCATCGACCTGCTCGCGGTGGAGAACGGCGGCCGCGCACTGTGCTGCAATGACGAGCATTTCGGCAGCATGCACAACCTGAACCTGCCAGGCCGCGGCATCAACATGGGGGACGGGTGGGAAACGGCGCGCCGGCGTGTGCCGGGCAACGACTGGGTCATCCTGGCGCTCGGCCACCCGGGCACGGTCGAGCGGGTCGAGATCGACACCGCGCACTTCAAGGGCAATTACCCGGACCGTGCCTCACTGCAGGCGGCACTCACGAGGACCACGGACATTAAAGAATTGCAAGACGAAAGCGCAGCCTGGCCAACGCTGCTTCCGCAGACCAAACTGGGTATGGACCAGCAGCACTTTTTCGAAACGGAACTTGCCGATTGCGGCGTGATATCGCATGTGCGACTGTCGATCTACCCGGATGGCGGCGTCAGCCGGCTGCGTATCATCGGCAAGTTGGCGGGTACCGGAGCGTCCCGATGAGCGAAATTACACTGCGGCCCTTGCCGCTGACGGCAGAGCGCTTTGCACCCTACGGCAACGTCGTCCAGGCGGCTGCAGCGGTTCACGCGCCGATGAACGACCAGCGATTCGACCGCTACGACGATCTAGTGGACGTGGACATCGAGGCATCACAGCACGGCCGTGTGAACGTGAGCATCGTGCGTTGCCGCACGCCTGCGCAGCTCCCGTACCGCATCGAAATGGTGGAGCGCCATCCGCTGGGCAGCCAGGCTTTCATACCGTTGCAGCGTTTCGTCTTCATCGTCGTGGTCGGTCCTGCCGGAGAGTCGATAGCGGCGGAGGACCTGCGCGCATTCGCCA
>DATICC010000258.1:0-4725 GCA_035457045.1 Woeseiaceae bacterium
CTGATCCAGCAGCGTGACGCGCGCACTGATGATGCCCAGTTCCTCGAGTTGCTGGATGCGCCGCCAGCAGGCCGATTTGGACATGCCGGTCTGCTCCGCCAGTTCGCCGACCGTTATGGTCGCATCGGCCTGCAGTGCACGCAGGATTTGCCGGTCGCGCTGGTCCATGGTCTCACTCCGGTCTCTGGATGAAAAGTCTCCGGATCATAACCAATACTGGAAAATTTCCATAGTTTTACTTGGAAATAGGTACAAAAATCCGAAAAAGTGTCTCCAGGCGGAATCCGATCGAACCCTTTTTCGCCTGTCTTTCGCTACCATGGGTGCAGCGGAAATATGCCGGGCGCACGGGGGCGGACATCAACAACCGGGCAATTTTTGGCGCGATGTGCGCCGCATTCGCGGTCTACTCTGCCGCCGTGTACACGAGCGGCACCGACGTGCCGCGGCTCGAACCGATCAGCGACGAAGCACGCGCCGGGCAGCTCGTGTTCCAGAAGTACAACTGCATAGCCTGCCACCAGTTCTATGGCCTCGGTGGTTACATGGGACCCGACCTCACCAACGTCATCTCGAATCGCGGTCCTGCGCTGGCGCGCGCATTCATCGCGAGCGGCACGGCCACCATGCCGAACCTTCACTTGGATGACGATGAAATCAATGCGCTCATCGCGTACCTTACTTTTGTCGACGGTACGGGCCGGTACCCGCCGGAGAATTACGAGGTCAAGTGGTACGGCACGGTGTCACAGGCGGACGATCCGCAATGAATGACACGGCCGGCAGCCTGATCGGCGTGCGTTTCATGCGTCTCGGGTTGCTGGCGCTGGCGGCCGGGATGCTCTTCGGCGTCATCGGCGGATTCCAGTTCCTGTTCCCGGATTTCCTGCGCGAACTCCTGTTCACCAAGACGCGCCCGTTGCACGTTTCACTGGTCATCGCCTGGATCTTCCTCGGCGCGATCGGCGGAATTTACCTGCATTTGCCGCGGCGCTGCGGCTTGCAGCTCGCCTCGGCAAGGGCAGCCACATTGCACTACTGGACGTTCCTGGTAACGGGCCTCGTGATCCTTGCGTGTTACCTGGGCGGGCGTTTCGGTGGCCGGGAGTACCTCGAGTATCCGGCGATACTGAGCGTACCGATATTCCTCTCGTGGATCCTGTTCGGTGCCAATTACTTCAATACGCTCCGCCGCTGCCGCGAGCCGTGGCCCGTGTACTACTGGATGTGGGGAACGGGAATCGTCTTTTTCCTGATCACCTTCACTGAAGCCTACCTGTGGCTCGTGCCGTTCTTTCGCGACAACATGGTGCGGGAGATCATCGTGCAGTGGAAATCCTACGGTGCGCTGACGGGGTCGTGGAACATGCTGGTTTACGGCACGGCGATTTTCGTGGCGAGCCGAATCAGCGAAGACCCGGGCGTGGCGCGGTCGAAACTGGCCTACAGCCTGTTTTTCCTGGGGCTGTTCAACCTGATGTTCGGCTGGGCACACCACACCTACCTGGTCCCCTCCGCCACATGGATACGCACGTTTGCGTACGCGGTCAGCATGACCGAGCTGCTGATACTCGGCAAGATCCTCTGGGACTGGCGCGCATCGCTCGAGGAATACCAGGTTCACAAGTATTGCAACGCGTACCGCTTCCTGTTCGCCGCCGACATCTGGGTGTTCGTCAATCTCGTGCTCGCACTTGTCATTTCCGTGCCGGCATTCAACCTGGTCACTCACGGTACGCATGTCACCGTCGCGCATGCCATGGGCAGCACCATCGGCATCAATACGATGATCCTGTTGGGCTCGGTGTTCTACGTGATCCGCGAAGAGTTGCCGCAGAGCGTGCACGCGAGCTGCAGCCGATATGTGGCCGCGGGGTACTGGATGGCCAATCTCTCGCTCGCGGTGTTTTTTGCCGCCCTGATCGTCGCGGGGCTCGGCAGGGGCCTCTACAGCGGTCCGGCTTTCCAGGACATGATGCAATCGATAAGGCCGGCACTCATGGTATTCTCTGTTTCCGGCATCACCCTGATGCTCGGCCTGTGGATAGTCATCTGGCATGCATTCCGGCTGTTGGGTCTCGTGCTCGCGCGGAATGCCGTTGTCGCCCAGCCGGAGGCGGCTTGAGGCAGGGCACTGGGCCAGACCTGGAATACGACACCGGCTTGCGACTCAAATACTGCTACAAGACCGCGGATTTTCGCAAGCTCGCTCGCCGGCGCCTGCCGTCGCCGATCTTTCATTACATCGATGGTGGCGCCGACGACGAAATCACCTTGCGCCGCAATACCAGCGCATTCGACAGCGTCGACCTCGTGCCCAATGTGCTCGCGGGTGTCGACAAGGTGGACACCTCCGTTACCGTGCTCGGCCAGCGCCTCGAATTTCCGTTGTTCTTTTCGCCGACCGCCATGCAGCGGCTGTTTCACCATGACGGCGAGCGTGCGATCGCCCGGACCGCCGAGAAACTCGGCACCATGTTCGGCCTGTCTACAATCGGCACGCGCAGCATCGAGGAACTGGGTGCGTTGACCACAGCTCCGAAACTGTTCCAGATCTACGTGCACAATGACAGCGGGCTTACCAGCGAACTGATTGCACGCTGCAAGCGCGCCCGGTTCAACGCCCTCGCCCTGACCGTCGATACCATCGTCGCGGGAAATCGCGAACGCGACCACCTCACCGGCATGACCACGCCGCCGCGATTGACGCCGCGCAGCCTGCTGAGCTTTGCCATGCACCCGCGATGGACTTGCAATTACGTGTTCCGGGAGCGCTTCGACCTGCCGAATATTTCGACGCACACCCAGGTTGGTTCCGGCGTTCAGTCGTCGATCATCGATTACATCAACGGCCAGATGAAGCGCTCCATCGATTGGGACGATGCGGCCCGCTTGGTGGAGGAGTGGGGCGGTCCTTTCGCGGTCAAGGGCGTGATGTCGGTGGACGATGCCCGCCGCTGCGTCGACATCGGGGCAACCGCCATCATGATCTCCAATCACGGTGGCAGGCAGCTGGACGGATCGGCGGCACCGTTCGATCAGCTCGAAGCGATAGTCGACGCCGTCGGCGGGCGGATCGAGATCATTGTCGACGGCGGCGTGCGGCGCGGCACTCACGTCCTGAAAGCGCTGGCAATGGGCGCGACCGCCTGTTCCGGTGGCCGTATGTACCTGTACGCGCTGGCGGCCGGCGGCTCCGCCGGCGTGGAGCGCGCAATGACGCTGCTGAGAGACGAGATCGCAAGGGACATGCAGCTGATGGGATGCCGGAATGTGGCCGGGCTGAATCGCTCGATGCTGAAATTCCGGCAGCGGGCCGGCTGAAGCGCATGTCAATTTCGCCAGGCATACGGAGCCCGCACTGGTGGTCGGGTGTTGCACTCGCAATCGCCGTTTCGCTGACAGCCGGCGTCGCCGCGAAATGGCTCGGAGAATCCGTGCTCGGATTCGACAAGAGCCCGATCAGCGACATCATGCTGGCGATAGTGATTGGCATGGTGATCACCAACACGATTTCGCTCCCAGAGTCCGTCAAACCGGGCCTGAAGTTCTGCGCCAGCACCATCCTGCGCATCGGCATCATGCTGCTGGGGATACGGCTGAGCCTGCTCGGGGCAGGCCGGTTCACGGTCGTTGCGTTGCCCTTCGTGGTGTCCGCAATCGCCATCGGCCTGCTGACCGTCGGATTGCTGGGGCGCTGGCTCGGCTTGTCACGCCAGCTCAGCGGCCTGATCGCCATCGGGACCGGTATCTGCGGTTGCACCGCCATAGTCGCTACCGCGCCCTTGATAAAGGCCAATGAAGCGGAAGTGAGCTATTCGATAGCCTGCATCACCGTATTCGGGCTGGCCGCAATGTTCTTCTACCCCTACATCGCTCATTACCTGTTCGCCGACCAGCCAGCCTTTGCCGGCCTGTTTCTCGGCACGTCCATCCACGAAACGGCGCAAGTGGCCGGGGCAGGCCTGATGTACGAATCACAGTTCAACGCGCCGGTCGCGCTGGATATCGCGACGGTCACAAAACTGGTCAGGAATCTCTGCATGGTCGCCGTCATTCCGCTGGTCGGTGTTCTGTACGGCGTGCGCGAGGACGGTGCTGGTGCACGCAAGCTCAGCTGGTTGTCGATGGTGCCCTGGTTCATCGTCGGGTTTGCGTTGATGTCCGGATTGCGCACCGTCGGCGATCTGGGCGACAAGCCGTTCGGCTTCCTCGACCCGGCCACGTGGGACCGGTTCGTCGTCTTCATACGCGGTACGGCCGAACACTTTCTGCTCATCGCGATGGCTGCTGTCGGACTGACGTCGATGCTGGCCGGAATAGTCAGGATCGGCGCGCGGCCGTTCCTGCTGGGGCTCTTTGCCGCCTTCGTGATCGGCGGCGTGAGCCTCACGCTCATTTATGCCTTTGCCGGTACGCTCATCGAGCTGGTCGGCATCGTGCAGCTATCCGGGCAGTGATGCGCTGAGCCGGATCCGGTCGAGGACGATGGAAGAGGAGGCGTCCTTGACGCCCGGCATGCCGAGAATCTTCTCTTCGACGAACTGGCCGAAGCTGCGCAGATCCTTCGCGACGACCAGCAGCAGGTAGTCGATTTCGCCGGTCAGCATGTGGCAGGCAACGACTTCGGGGCATTTGCTGATCAGGTTGCGAAATTTCCTGGCGCGCGCGACGTCCTGCCGATCCACTTTGACCGAGACATAGGCCTGGACCTCATAGCCGAGC
>DATICC010000259.1:0-4389 GCA_035457045.1 Woeseiaceae bacterium
GTTACGATTTCCTTAAGATCCATCCCGGACTGAGCCTCGCCGAGTTCCAGGCAGTTGCGCGGATAGCCAATGAACTGCAAATCCCCTTCGCCGGCCATGTCCCGGAAGACGTGACTGTCGAGCAGGCGTTAGCGTCCGGAATGGCAACCATCGATCACCTGGACGGCTACATGGTTTCATTGCTGGTGCCGAATGACGACCCGTCGGGTGGCTTTGGCGGTTTCTTCGGTGTCTATCTCGCGGCGCACGCGGACCCGGGCAAGATCGACGGCATCGCTGCGGCGACCGCGGCAGCCGGCGTCTGGAACGTACCGACGCAGACCCTGTTCGAGCAACTGGTGTCTGACGAGGACCCGCAGCGCCTCGCCGACAGACCGGAAATGAAGTATGTGTCGGCCGGCACGGTAGAAGCCTGGAAAGAGACCAAGAGCGAACTGATTCAGGAAGCACTTTACAAGCCTGAAACCGCGGCCCGCGCAATCGAATTGCGCAGGCGGCTCATACTTGCATTGCACCGGTCCGGCGCGGGCCTGCTGCTGGGCTCTGATGCGCCACAGATTTTCAACGTACCCGGCTTCTCGATCCACCGCGAGTTGAGCTTGCTGGTCGAAGCTGGATTGAGTCCCTTCGAGGCGCTGCAGACCGGCACGGTCTATCCAGCCAGTTTTTTCAACCAGGAGAGCCATTTCGGCACGGTGCAGCCGGGCCTCGAGGCCGACCTGGTATTGCTCGATGGCAACCCGCTTCAGGATATCGGGAACTCGCGGCGAATCCATGGGGTGATGATTCGCGGCCGCTGGCTGTCACGCCAGGACATCGATCAGCTGCTGGAACGATTCGAACGCTAGCGGACTGTTGAAAGGAAGCCACTGGCAGGCTGTTTTTCGACAGCCTGTCAGGGGTTTCCTGACAGGCTTTTGGTGCGATACGCCTCTGACCGCCGCAATTCGGCATCGATGTGCTGGCGCTGCGTCACGGCAGCGTAACGTGCAGGACGCCCGGTGCTGACGAAGTGTTCGAGTGGCCGGATGACCTGGTCCGCATTCACGGCGGCAAAGAGCACGATACTGTAGCGGGAAGTGGCAGTTCGCCGTACGCGATGACCGGTAGCCTGGAAATATCCGTTGGTCCAGCGCTCGAGCATGTCGTCGAGCAGTACGATGACCCGGTCCGGATCCGCGGGTGCCTCGTACCAGCGACCATTAACATCGGTCAATTCGAGTCCCGGACCGGTCTGCAGCAAGAGCGAGATGCACTCGAAATCGGTATGCGCGGAGATTCCGACGTCGCGCGAACTGTCTTCGCAAAGTCCACCCGGATAATGCAACAACCTGAGCGTGCTCAGCTCCTGAGTACTGCAACGGGTGCTGAAGAAATCACTCTCCAGAGAGGCCGATTCGGCCAGGACTTCCAGCACACGGGTCGAAAGTTCAGCAAGCCTGTCCCACAGCGCCTGGATGTCGTCACGAAAGCCCGGTAGCTCCGGCCACACGTTCTTGCCTTCGAGTTCCTTTGCGGAATTCGGGTCGCCTCCCAATCCGCAATCGAAAGACTCGACGTGTGCCCGCGTGCCCGGCTGGTATGCGGGCTCGCCGAACATCGGCATCCAGCCATAGCTTCCCGGTTTACGCCGGTTGTCGACAGCGGCCTTGCGCGGATCGTCGTCTGCGAGGGAGAAAAAACGCCGCATTTGCGTGAAGGCCCTTGCCGCTTCGGACTCGCCACTGAAGGCGCGGTCCAGGTAGAAGAAGCCGGAATCCGAGCAGGCTCGCCGCACCCGCTCCGCCAGGGACTTGCGCTGCAGCTGATCACCCTGAGCAAGCTGCTGCGCGTCGATCAGGAGTTCCGGCGCGGATGCGGGGCCAACGAGCGGATCGGACTGGTTCAATTCCCGGGTCGATGCCATCGGGATCCTTTGGAAGCACCTGTGACCGGCGCTGAGCCGGGGTCGCGCTGCGGCCTTCGTTCTTTATGTTTCGAGCGGAAGGCGATACCCTCTGTGATGAACTAGAATAATACGAAGATGCCGGTTCCGCACCCTTGCGCAAGCCACCGGGAGGGGGACAACAATGAAACTGGTCAGAAACGTTCTGCAATCGAAGGGGTCCAGTGTGGTTTCGGTGTCCCCGTCGACGTCGGTCCTTGACGCAATCAAGCTGATGGCGGAAAAGGGAATAGGCGCGCTGGTGGTGCTGGAAGGCGCGAAGCTCGCAGGCATAGTGACCGAACGTGACTACGCGCGGAAAGTCATCCTGAAGGACAAGTCGTCACACAATACGCCAGTCAGTGAAATCATGTCCGCAAAGGTATGCACTGCCGCGCTCGATGACACTGTCGACCATTGCATGAACACGATGACTGACAAACGCATTCGCCATTTGCCGGTTGTCAGCGGCGGCAAGGTCGTCGGCATGATATCGATCGGTGACCTCGTAAAGGCGGTAATTGCCGATCAGCAGGAGGCTATCGAGCAACTCGAGCATTACATCACCGGCTGATCCGCGCACAGTGCAGGGGGGTAACATGAACAGCAATCCGCACTTCGATCCGAAAATTCTCAGCCTGTTCGATGGATACGTGCACGGCCGAATAAGCCGGCGCGAGTTCCTGGATCGCGCCACAGCCGTATCTGCGACCGGATTGTCGGCCACGGCAATCCTCGAACTGCTCAACCCGAACTACGCACTCGCACAACAGGTTTCACCGGACGACGACTCAATCGAGGTCGGCTATCGGGAATACGACTCGCCTGAAGGGGGCGGCCGGATGCGCGGCTACCTGGCAGTACCCGTCCGTGCCGAAGGCAGGTCGCCGGGCGTGATCGTCATTCACGAGAATCGTGGCCTGAATCCCTACATCGAGGACGTTGCGCGCCGCGTGGCAGTCGCCGGGTTCATTGCATTCGCACCGGATGCCCTCACGCCGCTCGGCGGCTATCCGGGAAATGACGATGAGGGCCGGGCGCTGCAACAGAAACGCAACAGCGTCGAGATGCTGAATGATTTCATTGCCGCGGTTCGTTTCCTGCAGGGCCACGAACGATGCACGGGGAAAGTCGGTTGCGTCGGCTTCTGCTTTGGCGGTTGGATGGCGAACGCCCTGGCCGTCAAGGTCGCCGACCTCGCGGCGGCAGTACCGTTTTACGGCGGGCAGCCGACCGCCGAAGATGTGCCGTCAATAAATGCACCGCTGCTGATTCATCACGCCGGCCTGGATGAGCGTATCAACGCAGGCTGGCCAGCCTATCGGGCAGCACTCGATGCCGCCGGCAAGAGCTATACGGAATACACCTACGAGAATACAAACCACGGATTTCATAACGATACTACGCCTCGTTACGACCGGGCGGCCGCGGACCTTGCCTGGCGGAGGACGATTGAATTTTTCCGACAGAATCTGGTCTGACGGGTATCAACCAGGGCCTGGTCTTGCGCCGCATCGGCCGCCATCGGGCAAGCGCCTGCGGGGACGGTCGTGAGCCCGCGCAGGATCCGGAGGTGATCGAATTGAAAAGTCTTGCTTTGTTTCTGCTCGCCATGATGCTCGGGCCTGCTGCATTGGCGCAAAGTCCGGAAAGCACCAAAACGACGACCAATTCGGTGATGACCATCGGGCAACGGAATCCGGCGCTCTACGATGGTGCCCAGGCACTGCTTGCGGGAAACGATGAACAGGGTGTAATGCTCACGCTCGAAGGCCTGAAGCTTGCACAGGGCGCACGCGAGGAGGAAGCGGCGCTTTCGAATCTCTGCGCGGGCTACATCAGGCTGCGCCAGCTGGATACCGCAATGAAATACTGCGACACCTTGCTCGAACGAAATCCGAATCACTGGCGCGGATATAACAACCGGGCCGTGATTTACCTGGAACTCAAGGAGTACGAGAAAGCGGACCAGGATCTCAAACGTGCCGAATCACTGAACCCGGAAGCACGCACCGTCAAGGTCGCTCGGGCCATCTATATGGACGCTGTCTACCCTGTCGCCCCGGCCGTCGAGATCGATGACCGGCAGGGCGGTGCCAGAAAGGGAAATGACAAGAATCGCTGAAATGCCTCGGGCTCTGTCGGCGTTGGTGGTGTCCGGTCTGCTGCTGCCGTTTGCCGGATTGACGGAAGAGTCAACGCAGGGCGGCACCTACCTGTCGGATACACAGCGGGAGCGAACTCCCGCAATCACTGCGTTCCCGAAGTATCCATACGTCGCACGACGGGACCGCATGGAAGGCGAAGCGACGATCTGTTTTACCGTCAACGCGAAAGGGCAGATCATACGGCCTGGTGTGCGCAGCAGTTCGCACCGGATCTTCGAAAAGCCTGCCCTGGAGGCAATCCGCGCATCGACTTTCGAGCCGCTAAAACCCGGCGAAAGCAAATCGAACCTGAAAACC
>DATICC010000260.1:0-8312 GCA_035457045.1 Woeseiaceae bacterium
GAGCCGGAGTTCATCCTCATGCAGTGCGGCGCCGACAGCCTCGCCGGCGACCCGATCACACACCTGCGCTATACCGAGGAATCCCACGCGAAAGCCGCCGCCGACGTCTGCGCGCTGGCCGACCGGCATTGCGGCGGGCGCGTCGTCGCAATGGGCGGGGGCGGGTACAACCGCGACAATCTCGCCAGGGCCTGGACACGGGTGGTGGCTGCACTCGCGGACACCCGCCGGACAAATCGCTCCTGAAACCCGCCTGAAAGCAGCCGCGATCGCCACGACGGGCATGGCTAAGCCCGTTTGCTTCTGTACAATGCGCAGCCTTGATTTTCCCGTCCGGAGCGCCGCAGGCACCATGTACGTCCAGACCCCCTCGATCGAAGAGTTTGATGCCGAACTGTTCGGCGCCATAGTCCAGGAAGCCCGCCGCCAGGAAGAGCATATCGAGTTGATCGCCTCGGAAAACTATGCCAGCCCGCGCGTCATGGAGGCGCAGGGCTCGGTCCTGACCAACAAGTATGCCGAGGGCTACCCCGGCAAACGCTACTACGGCGGTTGCGAGTACGTGGATGTCGCCGAGCAACTGGCGATCGACCGCGCGAAGAAATTGTTCGGCGCTGGCTATGCCAACGTGCAGCCGCACTCCGGCTCGCAGGCGAATGCGGCGGCTTGCATGGCGCTGCTCGAACCCGGCGATCACATTCTCGGCATGAGCCTGTCGGACGGGGGTCACCTCACCCACGGTTCCAAAGTGAATTTCTCCGGGAAGCTGTACAACGCCGTGCAATACGGCGTGGATGCCGGCACCGGCCTGATCGACTACGACGAGGTACAGAGACTGGCAAAAGAGCACCGGCCCCGGCTGGTAATCGCCGGATTCTCGGCCTATTCGCGGGTCGTGGACTGGCAGCGTTTTCGCGCCATTGCGGACAGCGTCGGCGCGTACCTGATGGTGGACATGGCGCATGTCGCCGGTCTTGTCGCCGCGGGCGTGTACCCGAACCCGGTGCCCATCGCGGACGTGGTGACCACGACCACTCATAAGACGCTGCGCGGCCCGCGCGGCGGACTCATACTTGCGCGCGACAACGGCGAGCTGGCGAAGAAATTCAATGCGCTGGTGTTCCCCGGCACCCAGGGCGGGCCACTGATGCATGTGATTGCCGCCAAAGCGGTGGCCTTCCTCGAAGCGATGAGCCCGGAATTCAAGGAATACCAGAAACGGGTGGTCGCGAATGCACGTGCCATGGCGCGAAGTTTCATGGAACGCGGCTACGAGGTCATATCCGGCGGCACGGACAATCACCTGATGCTGGTCAGCCTGGTGGCGAAAGGCATTACCGGCAAGGATGCCGACGAAGCGCTCGGCAAAGCCTATATCACGGTCAACAAGAATACGGTGCCGAACGACCCGCGTTCGCCGTTTGTCACGAGCGGCCTGCGTCTCGGCACGCCCGCCATAACGACCCGCGGTTTCGGCATCCCGGAAGTGCGCGAGCTGAGTCGCTGGATCTGCGATATTCTGGACGATATGGGCAACGAGGTGCTGATTCAGCGTGTGCGGGGACAGGTTCTGGCGTTGTGCAAGCGCTTCCCCGTATACCGCTGATCAGGAAAAGGTCCCGGCCGGCGCAATACCACGTTCTCAATCGGCTCGAAATGCTCATGTATTGGCATATACACTCCGCTTTCTCGCCGATTGACGCCTCGTCTTGCGCTCGCCCGGACCCTTTTCAACATGCAGCTGCCTGGCCTTGTTATTCTGTTTGCAGGGGTTTTCGGTAGGTCCCGATGCACTGTCCGTTTTGCAATCACGAGGAAACCAAGGTCATCGATTCGCGACTGGCCGGTGAAGGCCGGCAGATCCGCCGTCGACGGCAGTGCCTGGATTGCAATGAACGTTTCACCACCTTCGAAAGCGCGGAACTCGTCATGCCACGACTGGTCAAGTCGGACAACAGCCGGCAACCGTTCGACGAGAACAAGCTCAGGAACAGCATGGTGCGCGCGCTGGAGAAACGCCCGGTGTCTTCCGAGGATGTCGAGCAGGCGGTCGGCCGCCTGGTGCACAAGTTGCGAACTCTCGGCGAACGCGAGGTACCATCGCGGCTGATCGGTGACCTGGTGATGGAAGAACTGCGCAAACTGGACGAGGTTGCCTACGTGCGATTCGCCTCCGTGTACCGGCGCTTTCAGGACGTCACCGAATTCCAGGACGAAATATTGCGACTGCAGGAGATCTCGGATGCTTCGGCAAGTCGCGAACAGATGTCATTGCTGCCCGAACTGCTCGGCAACAAGAAGTAGCGGGCGGCAGCAGAAAGGGGTATCGCCATGTCCGAGACTTCGAGGACCGGCTTCGACGCGGCCGACAGCCGCTATATGGCCCGGGCACTGCAACTCGCCTGGCGCGGGCGTTACACGGCGCATCCGAATCCGCGCGTTGGCTGTGTGCTGGTGAGGGACGGCAGGGTCATCGGCGAGGGCTGGCACCAGCGCGCCGGCGAAGCGCACGCCGAGGTCAACGCGCTCGCCGCAGCCGGCGGAGTAGCAAAAGGTGCGACGGCCTACGTCACTCTCGAGCCCTGTTCACATCATGGCAGGACGCCACCTTGCAGCGAAGCGCTGATCGCGGCCGGCGTCGCCGAAGTCGTCGTTGCCATGCAGGATCCGTTTGCAAAAGTTGCCGGCTCGGGACTCAAAGCGCTGCAAAAAGCGGGAGTCACCGTGCGCATCGGCCACATGGCCACTGAAGCCGCGAAGCTCAATGAAGGTTTCATCAGCCGTGTCGCACGCGGACGCCCCTTCGTCAGGCTGAAAATGGCGGCGAGCCTCGACGGGTGCACCGCGATGTCGGACGGGCAGAGCCAATGGATTACCGGGGCGGAAAGCCGTGCCGACGTGCAACGTTGGCGTGCCGCCTCGGGGGCCATCATGACCGGTGTCGGCACGGTGATGGCCGACGATCCATCGCTGACCGTTCGCGACAGGACCCTGACCGACCTGCAGCCCTTGCGCGTGATAGTCGACAGCCGCCTGCGCATGCCGACGTCGGCCTGCATGCTGGCTCTGCCCGGACGGACAGCCATTTTTTGTATCGATGACAGCCGCCGCCAGGTCCTGGAAACAGCGGGAGCTACCGTACACAAATGCACGGCCAGCGACGACAGGGTGGATCTGGCCGCCGTCCTCCGGGACCTCGCCGAATGGCAGATCAACGACGTACTGGTCGAAGCAGGCAGGCATCTCGGCGGTTCGCTGCTCGGCGCCGGCCTCGTGGACGAACTCGTCATCTACCAGGCGCCGCACATCATGGGCAGCGAGTCCCGCGGCATGTTCCTGACACCGCAGTGGCAAAAGCTCGAACAGCGGCTCGATCTCGATATCATCGATGTGCGCAAGTTCGGCCGCGATACCCGCATAATTGCGCGACCCGTTCGCATAAACTGAGTTCCGCACGGCCAGGATTTCCAGAGCATGTTCACAGGTATCGTCAGGAGCTTGGGTACGATCTCGCGCATCGAGCCTCGCGGCGGCGATTTGCGGCTTGTGATTGATGCGCCGGGCATCGACTGGGCCGGACACCGGACAGGCGACAGCCTGTGCGTCAACGGCGTCTGCCTGACGGTGGTCGCCGTCGAGCGGCACGGATTCGCAACCGACATCTCGCGCGAGACCCTGCAGGTCACTGCCATGGCCGGTCTGGCGCCGCGAGACCGGGTGAATATCGAACCGGCGCTGGCGCTTGGCGAGCGGCTCGACGGACACCTGGTCAGCGGCCACGTCGATTGTGTCGGCGAGGTTCGTGCCATCACCAGGGATGCGCGCTCGTTGCGACTAACGATCGAAATTCCGCCGGAGTATGCACGCTACATGGCGCGCAAGGGCTCGGTCTGTGTCGATGGTGTGAGCCTTACCATTAACACGGTATCGGCCGGGACCATCGAGCTGAATATCATTCCACATACTGTCGAATCGACCATTATTGGCGGGTATGCGGCCGGCACAAAGGTTAATATTGAGGTCGACCTCGTGGCCCGGTACATCGAGAGCCTGCTGTCGAAGGGCGCGGGCAATGACATCTCGATGGAACTCCTGAGAGAACATGGATATGCGAAATAAGACCGTCACACAGGCCGATGCAGGCAAGTCTCCCTTCAGCAGCATCGAGGAAATCATCGCCGACATACGCGACGGCAAGATGGTCATCATGGTTGACGACGAAGACCGCGAGAACGAAGGCGACCTGCTGATGGCGGCAGAAAAGGTGCGGCCGGAGGACATCAACTACATGGCGCACAACGGGCGCGGGCTCATCTGCCTGACCATGACCCGCGAGCGCTGCGCGCAATTGCGGCTGCCGCTCATGGTCGATGCCACCGACCAGCGCCACGCCACCAATTTCACGATCTCCATCGAGGCCGCCGAAGGAATCACCACCGGGATTTCGGCGCACGATCGCGCGCGGACGGTGCGCGTGGCGGTTGCGCCCAACGCAAGGCCGGAAGACCTGAGTCAGCCCGGGCATATCTTTCCCGTGATGGCGCAACCCGGCGGCGTACTGACGCGGGCCGGGCACACGGAGGCAGGCTGTGATCTCGCGCGCCTGGCCGGGCTGGAACCGGCCGCGACCATCGTGGAAATCCTGAACGAGGACGGCAGCATGGCGCGCCGCCCGGATCTCGAGCGCTTTTCCGCGAGGCACGGCATCCGCATGGGCACCATCGCCGACCTGATTCATTACCGGCTGGAGAAAGAGACTTACGTCGAGAGGATTTCGGAGCAGCCGGTACAAACGGCGCACGGTCCATTCACCCTGTATTGCTATGACGATCGCGTGAATCAGACCGTACACATTGCATTGGTAAAAGGCGATGTCCGGTCGGTCGATACGCCGCTGGTCCGCGTGCACATACAGAATACGCTCGGCGACGTCATCGGCGTGCAGAGCCGCAGTCTCGGCTGGCCGATCGACAATGCCATCCGGCGCATTGCGCAGGAGGAAGCCGGCGTGCTGGTGGTGCTGCGGCAGAAGGAATCCGCACGCGACCTGATGGACGCGGTCGAGGCGCTGACCCGGGATGCCGATGAATTGTGGACACGCCGCAGCGGCGCATCGGTATTGCGCACCTACGGCGTCGGCGCGCAGATCCTGCGCGACCTGGGCGTGCACCGCATGCGCGTATTGTCAGCACCGAAACACCTGTATGGTATCTCCGGCTTCGGCCTGGAGATTACCGATTACGTGGAGAAATAGCGGGGCGACATGGACAAGATCAAAACCATTGAAGGTGACCTGCTGGCGCGCGATGCGCACTTCGTGATCGTGGCCTCGCGCTTCAACGATTTCATCGTGGATTCGCTGCTCAGGGGCGCGGTATCGTGCCTGCGCCGGCACGGTGCCAGCGATGCGCACATCGAGATCGTCAGGGTGCCCGGCGCCTACGAGATGCCGCTGGCCGTCGACAAGATCGCGGCCTCACGACGTGCCGATGGCATCATCGCGCTCGGTGCCGTGATCCGCGGCGCCACGCCGCATTTCGATTTTGTCGCCGGGGAATGTACCCGCGGAGTGGCGGCCGCGGCGACGCGGCACGGTGTGCCGGTGGGCCTCGGCGTGCTGACCGTGGATACGATCGAGCAGGCCATCGAAAGGGCCGGAACGAAGGCCGGCAACAAGGGCGAGGAAGCAGCACTGGCTGCGATCGAGATGGTCAGCCTGCTGCGCCGGCTCGGCTGAGCCGGCAAACGGGGACAGATCATGAGCAAGGCCGCCTCGGCAGGTGCACGCAGCCGCGCCCGTGAACTGCTGGTGCAGGCGCTGTACCAGATGCAGCTCACCGGGCATGGCGCGGATGAGCTGGCCGCGCAGTTCCACGAGCGCCCGGAGTATTCCCGGGTGGATCGCGACTACTTCGACCGGCAGCTTGCCGCCATCTGCGGGGCCCGAAAGTCGCTCGAGGCCATCGTCGGCAGCCTGGCCGATCGGCCGGTTTCGCAACTGGACCCGGTCGAACTCGGCATACTCCTTATCGGCATACACGAGCTCGAGTCGCAGGCCGACATTCCCTTTCGTGTGGTGATCAACGAGGCGATCAATCTCGCGAAGCGTTTCGGTGCAGTGGACGGACATAAATACGTCAACGCAGTACTCGACCGCGCGGTCACGCGGTTTCGCGCCGCCGAGGCGCGCTGACACGCTGGGCGCCGCCGGTGGATGAATTCGAACTGATTCGCCGTTACTTCGCCCGCTCGGGCAGGGACCCGTCGATAGCCCTTGGCATCGGCGACGACGGCGCCATCGTCCGGCCGGATCCCGACCGGGAACTCGTGATGGTCATGGATACGATGGTGGAGGATGTGCATTACCCCGCCGGTCTCGATGCCGCCGATATCGGTTATCGCGCGGTTGCAGTCAATTTGTCGGATATCGCTGCGATGGGCGCGCGGCCGCGCTGGATGACGCTTGCATTGACGCTCGCGGGTGATGACGCAGCCTGGCTCGACGGATTTTCGCGCGGCCTGTTCGAGGCGGCCGACGAGTTTTCCATGGCGCTGATTGGCGGCGACACCACGCGAGGCGACCAGACGGTCATTACCGTGCAGATCTGCGGTGACGTGCTGCCAGCAAATGCGTTGCGCCGCTCGGGCGCGAAGCCCGGCGACGATATCTATGTCACCGGCACGCCGGGCGATGCGGCCGCCGGATTGGCGCTGTTGCAGGGCAATAACTTGCGTAACGAGAACCAGCGCCGATTGTTGCGGCGTTTTGCTCGCCCTGTGCCGCGCGTTGCGCTGGCCGGCGAACTCGCCCGGCACGCCGCCGCGGCCATCGACGTTTCCGACGGGTTGTTTGCGGATATCGAGAAGCTGCTGGTGGCAAGTGGCGCAGGCGGTGTCATCGAGATCGATGACCTGCCACTGTCCACGGCGTTGCTCGCGGTGCAGGGACGGGAGTCGGCTATCGAGCTCGCGCTCGCCGGTGGCGACGATTACGAAATCGTGTTCACGGCACAGAACACGCGCACAGGGGACATTGCCGAATTGTCGAAACGGCATGCCGTCCCGGTGACGAAGATCGGCACCGTGACCCGGGGCAACGCCCTGAAATGCCAGCGTGCCGGCCGGGAAATCGCCTACCGTCACGCCGGTTACCGGCACTTTGCGGGCGCCGCCGATGACTGATCGCGAAAATCGGCGCGAAACCGTGCGCAAGGTGCTCAGGGACCCGGTGAACTTCTTCGCCTTTGGTTTCGGCAGTGGCCTGGTACCCGTGGCGCCGGGCACGGCCGGGTCCGTGCTCGGTGTGGCGCTCGCCTGGTTCAGCCTGCCGCTGGCGCCGGAATGGCGCATTGGCATCGGCCTCGTCCTGTTCGTCTCTGGCATCTGGCTTTGCGGAGCGAGCGCACGTCGCATGGGCGTTCACGACCACCCCGGGATCGTCTGGGACGAGATCGCCGCCATGTACCTGGTGCTCCTCACGGTACCGCCCGGGATCGCGCTGTGGGCCTTGGCATTCGGGCTTTTCAGGCTGTTTGACGTGTGGAAACCCTGGCCGATCCGGGACCTGGATCACAGACTCTCCGGAGGCGCCGGAATTATGCTTGATGACCTCGCCGCCGCGTTCTATGCCGCATCAATACTGGGTTTTGGCAGGTGGCTGATGTCCTGACCTGTGGGTAAAAAATGGCACGGAATGTCACGGAACTGAAGCGAAGCACGGACGCGCCGGCCAAAATCGGCAAGTACGTGATCATCAACAAGGTCGGCAAGGGCAGCACCGGTACCGTGTACCTGTCGCACGACCCCTATTACCGCCGCGACGTCGCCATCAAGGTTTACAACATCGAAGAAAACGTGGACGCGGAACGCGCGCGGGTCTCGCGCAAGATGTTTTTCAACGAAGCCCATATGGTCGGCATGCTGCAGCATCCGAACATCATGCCGATCTATGACGCAGGCGAAGAGAACGGCAAGTATTACGTCGTCACCGAGCACATCCAGGGTGCGCGCACGCTGGCAGCCTATTGCCGGCCGGATAACCTGCTGCGCGTCGACGACGTCGTGGAAATCATCTACAAGTGCGCCAAAGCGCTGCACTATGCGCATGGGCGCGGTGTCATACATCGCGATATCAAACCAAGCAACGTGATGCTGACCATCGACAACGATGTACGCATCATCGATTTCGGTATCGCCATCTGCACGGACTCGGATATCTCGAGGATCGAGGGCATTGCCGGCAGCCCGAGTTACATGTCGCCGGAGCAGGTTCAATCCGAAGAGCTGACACCGCGATCGGATCTCTATTCGCT
>DATICC010000261.1:0-3026 GCA_035457045.1 Woeseiaceae bacterium
TTTGGATGTGATCATCGAGCGTTCGTTGCGCGCCGCCTGGCCAACCGATGCCGTCAGCGGCCTTTCGTCTGCCAGTTTTTCCAGCACGTTGCTGTCGGCGAGAGCCGCCAGGTCCTCGGTGAACGGCAACAGTGCCGCCTGCGCCTGTTCTCGCGCGACCTTTTGTGTGTCGATAGGCTCCGGCTCCGGTTTCGGTGGCTCCGGCTTTTTCTCGACGACTTTCTCGGGCTCCGGCTCCTTGACCGGATCCTTGATCGGTTCCGGTTCCGGCTCCTTGACCTTGGGCGGCGGAGGCGGTGGCGGTTTCTGTTCCAGCAGGAGCTTCGCGATACGCGGCGGGATCTCCTCGACGGCATTGGGATCGACTGCCGGCGTCGGCAGGAACGGCCAGACCACGCCGAGGAAAAGCAATACAGCGAATACGATTGCCAGCAGCCGGCGGAATCGCTCTTCCTGGCCCTGCGCGCTGCTCCATGGCAGCTCGTACTCTCTGTAATACGGAATGTCCAAACCCTGACTCCTGAACCTTGATCCTGTTCGCCGCTTGCCGTTGCCTGTCAGCGCGCCACGGTGAGCTGGCTGACTTCATCCAGCTTGTCCGAGCT
This sequence comes from Woeseiaceae bacterium, assembly GCA_035457045.1. Classification (GTDB taxonomy): domain Bacteria; phylum Pseudomonadota; class Gammaproteobacteria; order Steroidobacterales; family Woeseiaceae; genus JAKEGN01. The sequence goes on from DATICC010000261.1 coordinate 606, forward strand.
CTTCTGCAACACGGCAAGCGATATCTGTCCGTATTCCGATTCGGTGCATGTCGCCATGACTTTTTTCAGCAGCCGGTACGGAATGTCCTTGTCGCCCATGATCGTTACTTCTCGGCCGACGATGTCGTCCTGCGCTTCTTTGCGCAGCACCCGGTCGTTCTGCGACAACAAGGCCTGCCGCAACGCGGGTATGTCGTTACCTTTCATCTTCATCACGTCGGCGACTTTGGCGACCGGCACGCCCTGCACGATGATGTCGTCATCGCCTATGAGGATGACCACCGTTTCCTTGGCCTTCTCCTCCGCTATGGATTCGGGCAGTTGTATGTCCTTCGCATTCGGCAATACCTCGACGTCGGACGAGTTCACCAAGAGGAAGAACACGAGAATCGTGAAGATATCCATCAGTGACACGAGGTTCAGCCCGCCGCCAAGCCGGCCGCGCTTGTGGTGCCGTTCCATTCGTTGGGCGCGTTTGGACTTGACCATGGCTTAAGCGCCTCCATCCTCGACCGGCGCATCACCGATTGAAATATCGGGGAACAGGTCGCTGCGGATGATTGCTTTGTCTTCGATCCTTTGTTCGACCCGCACCCGGTCCATGACCTGCACCAGGGTGTCATAGGATATTTCCGCTTCCAGCAGGATCGCAGCATCGGTCTTTGCCGGATACCGTTTCTTGATATCCGACAGCTTTGCGCTCAACGCCTCGAAGTCATAGCCGTCTTTGGAATTCGGGTATACACCCAGGGCACCGATGTTCCGGTCGCCGACTTCGATCTTGTCTTTCCTTACGGTAACTTCGAGCTGGAATACCTGCTCCGGTTGATTGACGGGCTCGGTAGAGGAGCCTGGCAGATTCAGTTCGAGAATTGCCAGACGCGAGAACACCGCCGTAATCAGCAGGAACGGGACCAGAATTACCATCAGGTTCATGAACACCGTGATGTTGAGTTCGGCCGTCTGGTTGTTGCGACGACGGCCGCCTCCGTGGCTGCGAATCATTGCTTATGCGCCAGAGGGCTTCAGCTGACGTTCGGTAATGGCATTCAGGAACTTGACGCTGGCCATTTCGAGACTGTCGACGATCTGGTTGGTCTTGGTCATCAGCAGCGCATGTATGAGCAGCAGCGGAATCGCAACGATCAGGCCAAATGCCGTCGTGTTCATGGCCACCGAGATACTGGCCGACAGCATGTCCGCCTTGTCGGCCGGATTTGCATTCGACACCGCCGTGAACGCGGTGATCAGCCCGATGATGGTGCCGAGCAGTCCGAGCAGCGTGGCTATGTTGGCGAGCGTGGCCAGGTAATGCGTACGCTTCTCGAGCCGCGGCAGCACTTCCATGAGACTTTCTTCCATCGCCTTCTCGACATCATCGCGACGGCGCGCGGATTTCACCCGGTACAGCCCATAGGTCAGGATCGATGCAATGGCTGCTTTCGACTTGCCGGTGACCGTTGCCGCTTCCTGGAAATTGCCGGCCTTCAGGTACGGCACGATCTTTTTCCACAGGTTGCGGTTACTGGCCCCGGACACGGTCAGGTATGTCCAGCGCTCGATGGCAATTGCCAGCCCGAGGCCGAACACGATCAGGATCGGGTACATGAAGACCCCGCCCTCCTGGAAAAAACGCACTATGGCGCCCAAAATGTCCATCTGATTGCTCCTCTTGAAATCAAATCGCTTGCGTGTCTACTCTGTCGTACCGCCGTTCAGGTCGTTGTAATACTCGACCTGCCGTAAGAATTCAGTTCGGTCCACCGGCGCCATCACCTCATCGAGCAGCGTGTTCACCGGTTTGCCTGTCAGATCGCCCGGATCCGACTTTTGCCAGGGCACGATGTACAGGACTTTTGGCAGCTCCTGGTTACCGGTAATTTCCGTCCGCCCGAGGTCCAGCCGATCCATGACCCGTTCACCGTCCGCTTCCCGCCGGATATCGGCCGCCAGGACTGCTGAGGGCACACCGGGCTCGAGCGCTTCGCGTTCGCTCGCTTCGCCATCGAGTTCCGCCTGTTGCACGCTGGCTTCCTCTGCGGCCGGCGCCGGAGGGGCCGTCTCCTGCGCCTGCACGGCAGCGCCGGCAAGCAGCAATAGTCCCGCGAGTAGCAACTTCATACCTGTCACTCCGTCACATTTGCGGTTCTTTGCGAGCCGCCGAGGCGCCGTATGAGATCCGCAATCCACTTCGTGACCTGCTCGTCCTCGCCACCCAGCTCCTGGTAGCGCTCAAAATGCTGCAGCGCGAGATCGAGCCGCTGCAGGTAGAGTTCATTGAGGACGCCCAGGTTGTAGTGTGCCAAGGCATACTCGGGGTCGGCTGTGACGGCCTTCATATATGCCGCCTCGGCTTCCTGGAACTTGCCCTGGCGCCGCAACAGCATGCCGAGCTGGTTCAGCGCCGCGGGATGCTCCGGG
>DATICC010000262.1:0-7397 GCA_035457045.1 Woeseiaceae bacterium
TCTCGGACAGGGGCGCCCCGGGGCTGAGACGCAAGTCCAGGTTGAATTCGCCTTGGCTCAGCTGCGGAATGAGCTCCGTGCCGAGTCGCGGGACGAGCAGCATGCTCCCGACAAAAATAGCTGCGGCGCTGACAACGACAGTGAGCCGGTGTTCCAGAGACCACCTCAACAGCGGTTCGTAACGTCTGGCTACTGCTGTGTGGAGACTTTGCATCAGCCGGCTCGGGACCCACAAAAGGGCCCAGAACACCCATCGGACCTTGCGGAACAACCAGGCGAAAGTACGAATGATTGCCGCAACGCCCCGGGTGAATCTGCCGGGTGCTGATTGCTCACCTCCTTCCTCATAGCGGGTTCCGGCGCCGAGCGCGGCAAGCATCGGTATCAACGTCAATGCGACGATAAGGGAAAAAACGAGCGCAAACGTTACTGTCAATGCCTGGTCGCGGAATAATTGGCCGGCGATTCCGCTTATGAACACCATCGGGAAAAACACCGCGATGGTTGTCAGCGTCGCAGCAATAACGGCGGTTGAGACTTCCGCTGTTCCTTGCCTCGCTGCATCGAGAACACCAAGTCCTTCTTCACGTTTCCTGACGATGTTTTCAAGTACGACGATGGCATTGTCGACGAGCATGCCGACAGCCAGCGCTATACCGCCAAGGGACATGATGTTCAGGGATACGTCGTTCGTGTACATCAGCAGGAAAGTGCCGATGACCGATACCGGGATTGCAATGGCGATAATCGTCGTGGCGCGAGCCTCGCGGAGGAATCCGTATAAGACGATGATCGCCAGTATTCCGCCGAAAATCGCCGCCGAGGTCACATCGTCAATCGCCGACTTGATGAAACCGGACTGGTCGTACACTTTCGTCAGCTCGAGATTGTCCGGCAGAGACTTGCGGACGTTCTCCAGCCGCCGATCCAGCCGGTTGGCGACCTGCACCGTGTTTGCATCGCCTTCCTTGTACACGGCGAGTTCGACCGACTCCCTGCCATTCACACGGGTAATGGCTTCGCGCTCTTTGTATCCGCGCGTGACCGTCGCAACGTCCCTCAGGTAGACAGGCTGGCCGGCAACATTGGCGACGATGGCGCTGGCGAACTCTTCGACTGTCTGGAACTCGTTTATGGTTCGAACCAGGAATCGCTGGCTGCCTTCCTCGAGCCGGCCACCGGAAAGATTCACGTTCTCGGCCCGGATTCGTTGCGCGATAGTCTCGATACTGAGGTTGAGCTGTGCCAGTTTTTGCTGGTCGACCTGGATCTGAACCTCGTCTTCCAGGCCGCCGCTCACCTTTACGGCGGCCGTGCCTTCTTCCGCTTCAAGATCGTTCTTGATCCGGTCTTCGGCCAGCCGTCGCAATGCCTTGAGGTCGGCTTCCGTTGCCAGCGGTGCTTGTGCACCATCACCGGCGGCCTTGCTCAACAGGCCCAGACGCATGATGGGTTCGGACGACGGATCGAAGCGGAGCAACAACGGGCGGTTGGCCTCGAGCGGCAGCTCGATGATGTCGACCTTCTCACGGACATCGACGCCGGCAACATCCATGTCGGTGCCCCACAGGAACTCCAGGGTCACATCGGACTGTCCTGAACGGGAAACCGATCGCACCAGGCGGACGTTCCTGACGACACCGACCGCCTCCTCGATCGGCTTGGTCAGCAGATTCTCCACCTCGATTGGCGCGGCACCGGTCAGTTCGGTGCGGATCGTAATCGTTGGATAGGAGATGTCGGGCAGCAGGTTTACGTTGAGGCGCGCCAGCGAGACCATGCCGAAAAGCACGATCGCGACCGTGAACATTACTATCGTTACGCGGCGTTCCGTTGCGATTTCTATCAATCGACGCATCTGGCTGTTCCTGTATCCGGACTCTGGCTATTCGGACGGTGCCGCGTTATTGGCAGCGCTCTCGCCCTCGGCAAGTGCATTCAACACGGCGACTTTCGCGCCGTCCTTGAGCCCGGCCTGGCCGACGGTGACGATGTTCTCGCCGTCGCTCAGCCCCTCGGTAATTTCGATGAAACCGTTCTGCGCATAACCGGTAACAACGGTTCTGCGGTGTGCCACATCGCCGTCGACGACGAAGAGGCTCGTCTCGCCGGCCTCGTCGACGATGGCGCTGCGCGGCACCTGCAGCGCATTGGCGTGCATGTCATAGACAATGCTTATGCGACCGAACATGCCGGGTTTCAGGCGCTGGCTGGCATCCGTCACTTCTATGGTTATCTTGAATGTGCCGGTCTCCGGATCGACCACCGGGCTGACCCGTGCCACGGTAGCCGGAAAGTCAGATCCGGGAATAGCGTCCACGTGAATGTTCGCGGATTGGCCGCTGTCTATCCTCCGGTACTCGCGTTCGGGCACATGCAGGTAAGCTATGAGAGGCTCGAGGCTGGTCACCTGGAATGTCGGCGCATTCACCTCTATGGTGTTGCCTACCTTTATGAAACGCTCCGAAACCGTGCCGTTGATAGGCGCACGAATCTCAGTGTAGCTGTACTCGAGGCTCGCAAGGTTGTAGCTGGCCTGCAGCGCCTCCATTTCGTATTTGATTTTCTCGAAATCGCCGGCGCTGATCAGGCCCCTCTCGTTGAGGTCCACGTTGCGCTGGTAGTCGCGCTGAAGCTTGTGCAGGTTGGCTTCGGCCTGGGCCATTTCCAACCTGAGCCGATCGCCGTCCAGCACCGCCATCAACTGCCCGGCCTTTACCTGATCACCTTCTTCCACCAGGATCCGCCGGACCTCGCCGCCAACCTTGGCAACGACCACGGCATCGGCGAATGCCTCGATCGGCGCCGTACCGGAATACATGGCATAGACATCACTTCGCGTCGGATTCGCAGTCTCGACCGGAATCGCCGGTGCCTCTTTCTCTTCGTTTTCTTCCTTGTCCTTTTTCGCCGTTTGTTCGCCCTGCTGGCAGGCAGCCAGAACAAGGCCGGCGATCAGGATTCCAGGCCAAAGTCGCCCAGTGCTCATGCGATTCCCCTTATGCTTTCGCGACTCCAATGGAACTGGAGCATTCTTCGGTGACCGGTATTCAGCCGCTCACCTGGTCCGTGAGGCCGGCGCTGGCAAGGACTTTACTGCCATCGCGCAGGCCTGCCTGACCGGAAACAATCACATCGTCGTCCTGCGCCAGTCCGTCGAGAATTTCGACCATCCCGGCCGACTCGATTCCCGTGGTTACGGGACGCCGCAGCGCGGCGCCGTTCTCAACGACGTAAACAACAATTTCATTGTCTTCCTCGACTATGGCGGTTTTCGGAACCAGCAGCGCGGCGCTGTGTTTCTCGTACGCAATGCTGAATTTGCCGAACATGCCTGGGGCGAGATCACGATTGGCATTGTCGATGTAAGCCGTAGCGCGAAACGTGCCGTTGCGCGCGTCGATTGTCGGGCTGATACGCGCGATGTGCGCTTCGTAGGACGCCCCCGGCATCGAGTCGACCTGGACACTAGCGACATGCCCGGCGGAAAACTTGCTCAATTCGGTCTGCGGAATCTTCAGATGGGCAACCAACCTGTCGGTGTTGGCGATGGTGAACACGGCGTCGTTGATGCTGACATGCGCGCCACTCTTGATATCGCGCGATGCGACTACGCCTGCAATGGGTGCCTTGATCATCGTGTACTCGTAGTTCAGTTTTTGCAGTTCGTAGGTCGCCTGCAGCGAGGCAACTTCGTATTTCAGGGTCTCGAGCGACGCCACACTGACCAGGCCGCGCTTGCTCAGGCTGATCTGGCGCTCATGCTCCCGGCTTGCTTTTTCCAGATTGACCTGGGCCTGCTGCATTCGCAGTCGCGCGCGATCGCCGTCGAGCCGCGCCAGCAACTGGCCCGCGGAGACCAGGTCGCCTTCCTCGACCAGTATCTCGACGATCTGGCCTTCCGCGCGGGCGATAACCGGCGCTTCGGAATCGGCGGCAATCTTGGCCGTGGTTTCGTAGGTCGCGTAAATATCGGCGATTCTCGGGGTGGCAACCTCAACCGGCATCGCGGCGGCGGCAAGCTCCGCTGGCTCGCTGGACACGCTGGCTTCACCCGTGCCGCAAGCACTCAGCAAGGTAAGGATTGAGGCGGCAAGTATCGCTATGCCCGTCTGGTATTTCATTGGATTCGGCTCCGCAAACCCCGGTCTGGGGTGTTTGGTGTTGTAGTGGAGTATAACACTAGATAACCATTACGCAATACTGGTGCCAGTTACGAGATCCCGCTATCAAATCATTTAAAAACAATGACATACTGATTCGACACACGGAGCCCCGGGCTGGGCCCGGCGTTTGCAAGTTCCTGGAAATCCGTGGGTTATCCTGGCCGGGACCCCTTTCCCGTTGTCCCGGGTTCGGGGTCGGCAGCCTTTGCGGCCATCATTGCCGGTTGCGAATAAGATGCTCGACCGGGCCTTTTGGATTGCTGCGGCAGGAAAAAGTTTGTGTGACAGGCCGGAACCGCCGGCGCACTGGGGTCAGCCGGGTTTGACCGACCGGATACAGATCATGCCGCGGTCCTCGAATGCGGGGTCCACATGCATGCCGAGATCCTGCAGGAGGCCAATAACGCGACGGTAATCCAGGCGCAGTTTCCGGTATTGGCTTACCTGAAGTTTCCAGTCGTCGCCGTCGCGGGTTTGCAGGATGTCACGGACCTCTACGGTGTCCTCGCGATACTGCAGGAAGCAGGTAAAAATCCGGTCGGCGTTGCTGCGCACGGGAATGAACTGGTCGGGGCCCTCCGGCAGGTTGGTGCTGTAGTCACGCAGCGAGGCGACGAAGGTGCCTCCCGGCAGCAGGCTGTCCACGACATCTTCGAGCAGTGTCCGCACAGCGTCCCGGTCCGGCAGATGAACCAGCGTGTCGCCCATGCACAGGATCGCTTGCGGGCGCTCGTTCAGGTAATTCCTGAAATGCAGGATATTGTCGCGCACGGTTGTGATCGGAAGATTCACGGCGCGGCCCTGCAATTCGGTCAGCAGCTCATTGCAGAAGTCCACGCCGATAACCCGAAAGCCTGCCTCGGCAAGCGGTATGGCGTGACATCCCGGACCGCAGCCCAGGTCGACGGCCAGCGCGCCTGATCCGGATTGCAGGCCGAGCGAATCGAGCAGCGCGGCGTTGCTTTCGCAGATAACCCCGAAATCCCCGATGATCCATGAATAGACAGATCCCAGCATCCGGTCGTAGTGATCCTGCACGGATGTCATGCTGGTCGTGGTAGCGGTCATGCACGAATGATACTCGGGCGGCGACCGCGGATCCTGCCGATTCAGGATACCGCAGTGCCTGGATATGCGGTCGGGCCGATTACAGGAAGTACTGGGACAGAAATGGATTCATGAGCCGGTTGTCGGGGTCGAGCTGCCTTCTTATTTTTCGGAAGAAAGCCAGCCTGGAGCCGAACACGTTGGTCGCATGCTCCGGCAGCAGGCCGCGAGTCTGGTTGAAGAATGCACCGCCGCCCCAGTGCTGGGCGAATTCGGCGAAATCTATGACGAAATCCTCCCAACCCCTCGACTGGGTGGACACGGCGCTCAACGCGAACATGGGCTCGTCAAATGCCGGCGACAGAAGTGCGCTGCTGTCGCGGCTCATACGGTAGCCGACCGTCGGCATGTCGCAGCGGAAATCGTTCTCTCGTTGCAGTTTCGAACAGAAATCGATGTAGGCCTCGACTACCAGGCCGAAGTCAGTGGCCGGGAAAATCCACGTCGAGTAGTTCAGCTGACTCGTTGTGCCACCGGATGCTCCATTGGCGGTCGCATTGCTGCCGGAACTTACCAGGCGGTTATTGACCATTTGCTGTGTAATGGTGCTGATTTCATCGATCATGCGGTAACGAATTCCGGAAATCGGAACCACTTTGCTCAGCGACTTGAATACATTCGGCAGGACTGTACTTTCGCTCCAGTCCTTTATGCGCCAGGGAATGGCCCGGGTTGCCACGACTTCCGGGCTGTAGCGGCGCAGATCAAGATAAACGCGATCGCGAAACGGCAACAGGTAGAACTTGATGCCTATATCGGTGCGCGACAGGTTCTCGACTGCTTTGGAGAACTGATACACCGTGCAGCGTCGATGCGTCGCGGAGAACGGCGTAACCGGCCGGACGCGGAGCACGGCTTCGTAAATGATGCCGAGCATGCCATAGCTCAGTCGCACCGCGTTCATCAGGTTTTTCTGGTCGTGACTGACCTGCAGTATCTTGCCGTCGGCGGTAACAAGTTTCACGCTCAGTACCTGCGTTCCGAAATAAGCGCCGTCGTTGCCGATGCCCGGGCCGGTACATCCGCCGGCGATGGCTCCACCGACTGACCGATTCAGCTGGTCGTGGCAGCCGGCCAGCTCGAGACCATGCTCGGCGAGAGCCCTGGCAAGATCTCCTACACGGACTCCGGCCTCCACCGTCACCGTGTCGTTGTAGGCATCGATATTGAGTATCCTGTTGTAGGCGGTCATGTCGATGACCGTACCGAGCGCGGCCGTTGTGCACTCCGTCGAAGAGCTGCCCGCTCCGCGCGGCCTGAAAGGTCGTGCGTACGGCGTTGCCGGGCCAAGGCACTGACGAAGCTCCGGCAAGGATGCAGGGCGAACGACAGTCGTCTCGGCAGGCTTGCGCAACTGGAAGCGTCCGGAGCGCCTGAGGCTTTCTGCGGTAACTGACATCGATGTCTCCAGTGTCCAGAGCCATTCCGGTTACAGCATGTGCGAGAAACTCGGGGCGGGGATGTCAGGCAGACGGCGTGGAGCAGAACAGGACTGCTCGGACGGCAGATCGTACTGGCAACCCCGCTGTCGTAGGTTTCCCCTTAGACCGGTGGCTTTGCGGCCCTTTCTTTCGAAAGGTGTGCCTTTTTCAAAACGAGCTGGCATCGTTGCACAGGTCCAAAGTGACTGTCAATTGCGACAGTCGAAAGGTCGCGGATTCTGTCAAATCCGTCGCTGACTACCGGTAGAATCGTTGCGCAGGCACACAGAGGCGTGATGCTTCGCCGTATTCTTGCAACGTGATTCGATTCGGCAACGCCGGCGAGAATCGATGCAGAATGGGCGTACAATTTGACAATGTTGCCGACGCAAGTCCCGGAATTCTGTTTATGAAAATTCGCAACACCGCAATATTTCTTGCCTTGGCAGCCTGTTGTCCGTCCGTTCATGCGGGCGCGGTTCTCGAGCTCGTAACGACCGAATACACACAGGACCCGCCGATCATCGGCACGGTAGAGATATCCACCGAAGGCAGGGAATCGCGCATAGAAATCACGTCGGTCACCAGCAACGAATCCGGGGGAATGATCTATCGCAGCGGAAAGAAGGAAATGATCGCGATGGATCATGCAGCTCGGGAGTACTACATCATCGACCAGGCAACGATGGATCGTATGGCGGCA
>DATICC010000263.1:0-9915 GCA_035457045.1 Woeseiaceae bacterium
GCGTGCAGCAGGTGCGTGGCGGAATGATTCAGCATGGTTGCGCGACGCCTTGCGGCATCCACACGGGCGTGCACGGCATCGCCCTTTTTCAGCGCGCCGCTTTGCATCTTGCCGGCATGCAGGATTGCGCTGCCGCCCTTCTGTGTATCGGAGACGACGAACGTGCCGTTTTTCGTTTCCAGTACACCAGTATCACCGACCTGGCCACCGCTTTCCGCATAGAAAGGCGTCGATTGCAGAACGACGATCGCCTCGTCCCCGGAATCCAGGCTGCTCACATCCTCGCCATTCCTGACTAATGCAACGACGTTAGACTGACCCTCTGTGCCTTCGTAGCCGGAAAAGTCACTGCAAACATCGACCTGGATCGAGGTGCTCCCCACAGCGCCGAATTTGCTGGCGGCCCGCGCGCGGTCACGCTGCACTGACATCTGGTTCTCGAAGCCCGTCTCGTCGATCGTCAAGCCGCGTTCTCGTGCAATATCGGCCGTCAGGTCCACAGGGAACCCGTAGGTGTCGTACAGGCGGAACACGACATCGCCGGGAATCACCTTGCCCTTCAATTGGTTGATGGCAACTTCGAGTATTTCGATACCCTGGTCCAGCGTCTCGGCAAATCGTTCTTCCTCGGCCCGCAGTACCTTCTCCACGTGCGCCCTCGCCTTCGGCAACTCCGGGTAAGCCTCGCCCATCTCGTTGCACAACGGCTTGACCAGTTTGTAGAAGAAACTGTCGCTGACGCCCAGTTTCTTGCCGTGGCGGATTGCGCGTCGAATGATCCGGCGCAGCACGTACCCGCGTCCCTCATTACCCGGCAACACGCCGTCGACGATCAGGAACGAGCTGGCGCGAATATGATCGGCAATTACGTTCAGTGAACTCGAGCCATTGTTCTCGACGCCAATAGTCCTCGCAGCGGCGGCAATCAGGTTGGCAAACAGGTCGATCTGGTAATTGCTGTGCACGCCCTGCATGACGGCGGAGATCCGCTCGAGGCCCATGCCGGTGTCGACCGAGGGTTTCGGCAGCGGGGTCAGCTTGCCGTCTGCCGCGCGATCGAACTGCATGAAAACGAGGTTCCATACTTCGACGTAGCGATCCCCATCGGCGTCCGGGGATCCCGGGGGACCGCCGGCAATCTCCGGCCCATGATCGTAGAAAATCTCGCTGCACGGGCCGCAGGGACCGGTATCGCCCATGGACCAGAAGTTGTCTTTCATGCCCATACGCGAGAATCGCTTAGCATCGACTTTGATCGTCTTCAGCCAGATATCCGCCGCCTCGTCATCCTCTTCATAGACCGTCACCCAAAGCCTTTCCGGCGGCAGCTGCAATACCTGCGTCAGGAACTCCCAGGCCAGCCTGATTGCTTCGCTCTTGAAGTAATCGCCGAAGCTGAAATTCCCGAGCATTTCGAAAAAGGTGTGATGCCTCGCGGTATAGCCGACATTCTCCAGGTCGTTGTGTTTCCCGCCGGCGCGCACGCAGCGTTGCGAAGTGACTGCACGCTTGTACTTGCGCTTGTCGCTGCCGAGGAACACGTCCTTGAATTGCACCATGCCCGCATTGGTGAACAGCAGGGTCGGATCGTTGCCCGGTACGAGCGGCGAGCTCGGCACGATCTCGTGGCCGCGGTCGCGGAAAAACTCGAGGAATGCCCGCCGCAACTCGTTGCTGGTCATGGTTTTCATAGGGGTGGTATTGGGGTGGATCCGGCCAAAGCTATGGCCCGCTAGTTTACTGGTTACCAGGAATCATCACCATGATTGCCCATCGCCGACTCGATATCCGCCTGGGTGAAGCCACGATACTGCAGAAAGCGCATTTGCCTGGCTTTGTCCGAAAAGCTGCGCGGCATGGCCGGTCCGAACTTCTTGCGCCGAACCTCGCGGGCCAGTTCGCGCCAGTCAATAGAGAGACTATTCAGAACCTCGTCGACCAGGCCGGAATCGACGCCGCGCTGCCGCAGGTCGGCCCGCAGCCGGACAGGGCCCTTGCCCCGGTTGACGCGCGACTGCGCGAATGCTTCGATGTAGCGGCGGTCGTTCTGCAGCCCTTCCCCGCTCAGCCGTTCCACTGCCTGCCCGGCAATCCCGGCGTCGAACCCTGCCTTCAGCAGCTTGCCGACCAGTTCGCGCTGTCCGTATTCCCGCCGCGCCAGGTAGTCCATGGCTTTCTTCCGCGCTTCGCCAGGGTCGGCCAACCCTTCGGTCTCCCCGGCCGCGAAGAGATCGGCGTTGAGCTCGTTGACGGACTTTTTTGCCCCGGACATTTACGCCTGCTTGGCGATCGATTCCCCTGTTTTCTTTGCCACGGTAGCCGGCAGCAGCTTGGCGCGAATCTTCGCTTCGATTTCATCAGCGACTTTGGGATTCGATTTCAGGTACTCACGGGCATTCTCTTTGCCCTGCCCTATGCGATCCTTTCCATAACTGTACCAGGAGCCTGATTTCTCGATGATGTTCTGCGCTACACCGATGTCGATGAGTTCACCCTCGCGGGAAATGCCTTGACCGTAGAGAATCTCGAACTCCGCCTGCTTGAACGGCGGTGATACTTTGTTCTTCACGACCTTGACTCGCGTTTCATTGCCAATCACTTCTTCGCCTTGCTTGATGGCGCCGATCCTGCGGATATCCAGGCGTACCGATGCGTAAAATTTCAGTGCATTGCCGCCGGTAGTGGTCTCGGGATTGCCGAACATCACACCGATCTTCATGCGGATCTGATTGATGAAAATGACCATCGCGTTCGATCGCTTGATATTGCCGGTCAGCTTTCTGAGTGCCTGCGACATCAGGCGGGCCTGCAAACCCATGTGCGAATCGCCCATCTCGCCCTCGATCTCGGCTTTCGGCGTCAGGGCTGCGACCGAGTCGACAACGATGACATCGACCGCACCGGACCGCACCAGCATGTCGGTGATTTCCAGGGCTTGCTCGCCGGTGTCCGGCTGCGATACCAGCAATTCATCGACGTTGACCCCGAGCTTCTCGGCGTATGTGGGATCCAGCGCATGTTCGGCATCGACGAACGCGGCGGTGCCTCCGAGTTTCTGCGCCTCGGCGACGACCTGCAGTGTCAGCGTGGTCTTGCCGGACGACTCCGGACCGTAGATTTCGATTACCCGGCCCCTCGGCAATCCGCCGATGCCGAGCGCCACGTCGAGCCCGATGGAGCCCGTGGACACGACCTCGATGTCCTTTGCGGCGCCGGCATCGCCCATGCGCATGACGGAGCCCTTGCCAAATTGCTTTTCGATCTGACCGAGCGCTGCGGCGAGCGCTTTCTTGCGATTTTCATCCATTGTGTCGATTGCCATTGATGCGGGGATTGGGGCCGTGATTATTTCACAAATCACGGGCTTCGGCAGGTCGTCTGGCGACCCGAATCGGGCCTTTATATCAAGAATCACGCCGAAGCTATTGTTTCAGCGGACGGTACTGGACACCGCCAGGCACCGACACCGTCTCCACCAGCGTGAAGTCATTGCATTGCAATTCGATCGCCCGCGCCAGCCGCTGCGTGACGAATGGCTTCGCACGCTTTGCGATGGTGATATGCGGCCGATAACTGTGTTCCTCCGGGCGGATCCCCAACGGTTCGACGGCCTGTCGAATGCGGCCGACCAGTTTCTGCAACTCATCCGGGACGACCGCCGCCTCCAGGCAGGCGATCTTCGGTCGGGGCCAGAAACCGGCACGATCGAAACGCAGGCGGAAGGGCTCAGAGCCTATGTCCGCGACCGCCGATTTCAGCAACGGCAGATCCGCATCGGGAAACTCGCCGATGAACACGAGTGTCACGTGCCAGTTGCGACGATCGACGAAGTCACCCTCGATGCCGCTGAGCAGCGGGCGCACCACGTCCCGCAGGGAATCCCGCTGCCGGTCCGTCAGCCAGATCGCAAAGAACAGCCTGCGACTGATCATGGAAGTATCTGGGTCAGAACCCGATATGCGTTTAATTCTTGCGGCATTTCCTTCGTCCGTGGATCAATCGGGTCTGAGCCCGATGGTTAATTGTGGTCCGACCCCGATTGTTACAACAACTCGCGCAAACCCTGCAGGGCCACGACGACGGCTTTCTGCCGGACAGCAAGACGATCACCGTCGAATCGGTGAAGTCGCGTCTGCAGCCGGGTATCGCGCTTCTGCCGCCCCGCCCAGGCGAACCATACGGTACCGACCGGCTTTTCCGCGCTGCCGCCGTCAGGACCGGCAATGCCACTGACCGCCACGGCCAGGTCCGCGCCGCTCAGCTTGATGACGCCTTCCGCCATCTCTTTCACCGTGGGCTCGCTGACCGCCCCGAACTGCTCCAGCGTGTGTGGTGATACACCGAGCAATGCCTCCTTTGCGCCGTTGCTGTAACTGACGATACCGTAGGCAAAACACCGCGAGGCGCCTGGCACATCGGTGATGCTCTTCGCAATCCAGCCACCCGTGCAGGATTCGGCGGCAGCGACGCTGCGGCCTGATTCGATTAGCTCCCGTACCAGCGCGCGCGCAAGCTCCTCCATCGCGTCACTTGCCGACATTCAGGACTGCCTCATAGGTCTTCACGTACTGGTTCACCATATTGTCAATCGAGAAATCCCTTTGCATGCGCGCGCGCCCGTTCGCCCCCATCCGTCGTCGCAACGCAGTATCCTCGATCAGGCGCGCAATTGCAGCGGCCAGGGCACCGCTGTCTTCGGAGGGCACGAGCAGGCCGGTTTGCCCGTTCTCCACGATTTCACGGGCGCCCGCAACGTCGAAAGCGATCACCGGCAATCCGGCTGCGGATGCCTTGAGCATGGCCACGCCGAGTCCCTCACGAACAGCCGGATGCACCAGCAAATCGAAACCTGACAGGAAATCATCCAGGTCATCGCGATAACCGGCGAAATGCACCATACCGTTCAGGCCCAGCGCGGCAACCAGGCGCCGCAGAGCTTCGTCAAGCACGCCACTGCCGAAGACTTCGAGGCGAAGCCGGGGATACCTGCCCTTAAGTGAAGCAAGGGCCTCCAGCAAGTATCGGTGACCCTTGCGCGGAATCAATTGCGCGACGATGGCGATGGCAAAGGTGTCGAGGTCGATGGCAAATTCGCGTTCGAGGAATTCACGGTCGCGTTGCTGGCCTATTTGGCTTGCATCGACCGCGCTGCGGATCACAACCAGTCGTTCGTCATCCACGCCGGCTTGGCGCAGCACCTCGGCGATGTTTTCGGAAATGGCGACCACCCTGGCAAATCGCCGGTAGCGCAATGCCGACATCAACGCCGGCTCGGTATTGTCCACCCGCCGCGTGACAATCGCCGGCAGTCCGACCATGGATGCCGCCTGGCCCCCGAGAAAATCGGCCCCGCGCCGGCTGTGGCAATGGACCAGGTCCGGCGCCTCGCGAGTAAGCACCCGCCGCAGGCGCCAGACGAATGCCAGGTCGAGCTCCCCTGCACAGGGCAGCGTGGTCACCGGGATGCCCGCAGCGGCTGCCACCGACTCGATTGCAGAGTGGCGCGTGCACACCAAGAGGTTGTCGATTCCCCGCACTTCAAGGCCCTGCAGCAGCCAGATCACCTGCTGCGCACCACCGTAAAAATGGCGCCCGGTCTCGACATGGACGATTTTCATCTGCGGACGGCGCTTCCCGGTGGCATCGACTTGGGATGCACCAAAGGCTAGCATGTTGGGCCCGCAATTCCAGTGCGAGCAACGATTCCTGTGAACGCCGAACCCGGGTCCATCCATACGCCGATGATGCAGCAGTACCTGCGCATCAAACGCGAATACCCGGACATGCTGTTGTTCTATCGCATGGGTGACTTCTACGAGTTGTTCTACGACGACGCCAAACGGGCCGCAGCGATACTCGATATCACGTTGACCGCGCGCGGCAAATCCGGCGGCCAGCCTATTCCTATGGCAGGCGTGCCCTACCACGCAGTCGAAGCCTATCTCGCCAGGCTCGTGCGCAAAGGCGAATCGGTAGCCATCTGCGAGCAGATTGGCGATCCCGCCGAAGCCAGGGGTCCGGTCGAGCGGAAGGTCGTCCGCATCGTGACCCCGGGAACGCTTACCGACGAAGCACTGCTGCCGGAGTCGCGGGATAACCTGGTTGCGGCGATTTTCGCGGACGGAAGGCGGATTGGCATCGCCTGGCTCGATCTTGCCGGGGGACGGTTCCGCGTGACCGAGGTCGGCTCAAGGGACGATCTGGCCGGTGAGATCGAGCGGCTGCGACCAGCCGAGATCCTGACCAGCGAGGACCAGCCCCGCGCGGACGGATTCCGCGACGAGATCCGCGTCACTTCGCGGCCGTCGTGGCATTTCGAGCTGGACAGTGCGACCCGACTGCTGTGCTCGCAGTTTCGCACCCGGGATCTTTCGGGTTTCGGCTGCGACGGCATGCCGCTTGCCATCACGGCAGCCGGTGCGCTGCTGCAGTATGTGCATGACACGCAAAAGACCTCGCTGCCACACCTCCAGGCGCTTTCCGTCGAGAACAGCGGCGAGGCCATCGTCATGGACGGCCCGACGCGACGCAATCTGGAGCTCGAGCAGAGCTTGTCCGGGCATCATGAGCACACGCTGGCCGGCATCATGGACCGCTGCCGAACGCCGATGGGCAGCCGGCTGTTGCGCCGCTGGATACAGCGGCCACTGCGCGACCGGGAGGTGCTGCGGGCACGTTGCCAGGCGACGGAGACCTTGCAAGCGAATCGCATCGCAGTGAATCTGCAGGCGGGGTTGCGCGGAGTCGGTGACATGGAGCGGATACTGTCACGCGTCGCGCTTCGATCCGCGCGGCCGCGCGACCTGCGGCAGTTGCAGTCCGCCCTGACACAGGTTCCCACATTGCGCAGCACGCTGCAGCCAGCCGATTCGCCCTTGTTGCAATCCTTGCGCACCAGGGTCAGCGAGCACCTGATGCTGCGGGACATCCTGGGCAAAGCCATCATCGACAATCCCCCGATGCTCATTCGTGACGGCGGTGTCATTGCCGACGGTTACGACGAAGAGCTGGACGAGCTGCGCAACATCGCCGGTAATGCTGACCGCTACCTGATGGATCTTGAGGCTCGCGAGAAACAACGTACCGGTATTTCAACGTTGAAGCTCGGGTACAACCGGGTGCACGGCTATTACATCGAAATCAGCAAAGGACAGGCGGGCAAAGCGCCGGACGAGTACACGCGCCGCCAGACGTTGAAAGGTGCCGAACGCTACATTACGCCCGAACTCAAGGCATTCGAGGACAAGGTCCTGAGTGCCCGCGAACGCGCGCTGAATCGTGAGAAACTGCTTTACGAGCGTCTGCTGGACCGGCTGCTCGAGGCATTGCCCGGATTGTTGCAAACTTCCGCGGCTCTGGCAGAGCTCGACGTGCTCGCCTGCTTCGCAGAACGTGCCACCGCCCTCAACCTCAGCCGGCCGGAATTTGTCGATGAACCGTGTATCGAAATACGCGGTGGCAGGCATCTCGTCGTCGAGCAGGTTATCGATGCGCCATTCATCGCCAACGACCTGTCGATGTCGGAACGACTGAGGCTGTTGGTGATCACCGGTCCCAACATGGGCGGAAAGTCGACCTACATGCGCCAGGCTGCGCTGATTGTGATCCTCGCACACATCGGCAGCTTCGTACCGGCAGAGAGCCTGCGCGTAGGACCCATCGACCGCATTTTCACGCGCATCGGTGCATCGGATGATCTGGCCGGCGGCCGTTCGACCTTCATGGTGGAGATGACCGAGACTGCCACCATATTGAACAATGCGACCGCGCAAAGTCTCGTACTCATGGACGAGATCGGCCGCGGTACCAGTACCTTCGACGGATTGTCACTTGCATGGGCGGCAGCGCATTTCATGGGAGAGAAAGTGCGCGCGTTCACCCTGTTTGCGACACACTACTTCGAATTGACGGCACTGTCGTCGGAGATCCCGGACTGCGCCAACGCGCACCTCGATGCAACCGAACACAAGGGTCAGCTGGTGTTCCTGCATGCCGTCAAGCCGGGGCCGGCCAACCGCAGTTACGGCCTGCAGGTAGCGGCGCTGGCTGGCGTGCCACAGGTGGTGGTACGCCGCGCGAAATCCTACCTGGCATCCCTCGAGGCACAGCGGCACACCGACACGCCGCAGGGGCAGCTGCTATTCACGACGACTCCGGAAGCAGAGCCTGATGCAGTGCGGGAAGCATTGTCCGCGATCGATCCGGATAGGCTATCTCCGAAAGATGCGCTGGAACTCCTGTACGAGCTGAAGAAGCTTTAGGCGATTCGATCTCCTGCAGGAGTCTGCACTGCAGGCGACGCGAACGTCCAAACCTCGCGCGGTTTCCGAGTGTGGGGAATCAGCGTCGCCAGCTATGGGCTTGCGCTGTAGGAGCCTGCATTGCAGGCGACGCGGACGTCCAAACCTCGCGCGGTTTCTGGAGCTGGCGATTCAGTGCCGCCGGCAGGCTGGCCCCCTGAAGGAATGGCTCCCTGCGGTCCGCTTTATTTCCTTCAGGGGGCCAGCCCACCGGCGACACTCCCTGTCCTCGTCGCAGCGAATCGGCGCGATAGCGGCAAAACTGCCAGGTTCCAGCCGGCGACACGTCGGCAGGCCTTGCGAGCGAGTTAGGATTTCCGAGCGAGCAAGGCTTGGCGGCGGGGCGCCGGCGTGCAGCACGCGATCAAGATCGGGTCGCGAGCACTGCTTGCTCCTACAGGAGTCGCTACCAAAGGCTACTTCATAGCCGATTGAATTTGCCGTGCTGCAAAAATACCGCGACCTGTTCGGCAACTTTTTTCGACAGCACCAGGCCGCTGTGGCTCGTTGCAACGCAAATGTGATCCCTGGCACCGGCAAGCCGGGTTTCCGAGACGGCGACCGTGCCGTCGCTCGGCCCGTCGAATGTGGTGACCAGCCGGCCGAGGCCTGCCGCCAGGGTGCCGGCAATAATGCCAACCTCATGCTGTTCGGTAACAACTTGTGCCCAGTCGCTGGCGGGATTTCCGGTCACCCCATCCGCGATGGACCTGCCGAGGATGGATTGCCCCCAGTCGTGCCGGCTGAGATCGATCGCCGCGCGGGACCCACAAAGCGGCGAACCTATGCATACCGCGCGGGCAGCCGGCACCTGCGGGTGCAGCAGGAGCATGCGCAGGAGCACGACCCCACCCAGGCTGTGCCCGACGAGGTGTACCGGTTCGTCAGTCCCGTGCTGCCTCACAAATTCGGCAAGCAGTGCCGCGTTGTCATCGAGGGTTCCGCGTACCGATGGATAGCTAAAGAGAAATCCTTCGAAACCATGGCGCTTCGCGAGGTATCGACGGACGAAAGCCATTTCGCCGCCCGGCATCCACATACCATGCACGTAGACGACGGCGGTCATAGCGACAATTCGAGCCGCAACTGCTCCAGTGCGGCGCGATTGGTCCAGGACCAGACGCGCTCGATCGCCTCGTCGACCGGGCACCAGCAGTACGCCGAATGCTCGGCGTTCTGCAGGCGAATCGGAACGGTCCGGTCCAACCGATACCGAAACTCGAACTCGACGTTTTCCACCACACCCGGGGGATATCGGTGGCGCCAGCGCGGATCAATGACGAACTGGCGGCTCAATCCGCTGTAGCTCAGCGTGCCCTCGTTCGTTAAACCGGTTTCCTCCGCCAGCTCGCGAGCCGCGGCGTCCGTATGTTGCTCGCCCTCAGCGAGGCTGCCCGTTACGGATTGCCAGAATTCGAACGGCTGCAAGCGGTGCAGCAGCAGCACGTCGCCGGCGCCGGTATGCACAAGGATCAGGACTGAAACCGGTCTGCGAAGGGTCGGCCGGTCCATCACAATAGTCGCGGTTACTCGCTGCGCGGCATGCGAACCCGGATGCCCGCTTCCTTGAGCTGCTCCGCCGATACTTCGCCGGGGGCATTGGTCAGCGGGCAAT
>DATICC010000264.1:0-4162 GCA_035457045.1 Woeseiaceae bacterium
CGATTGAATTCGGAATGAGGACGCAACAATGAGAATCAGCACCTTCCTTGTCCTTGCGGTATTGCATGCCGGCTGCAGCAGCGCGCCGCCGACGATCGAGACGGGGCCGGAGGCCGAGGTCAGCTATGACGGCCTGCACAAGGTGGACAACGCAAGATTTGCCCAGGCCTGGGCGGACCCCGATATCGATTACTCCGTTTACAACAAGATCATGCCGGGCGAAGCCACGTTCGAGTTTCGTGCCGTCAAGAAATCGTCGTCGGCGCCGTTGCAACGCACCAGCAGCAGCCAGACCGAATACTGGATCGAGGACGAGGACAAACAGAAACTCATCGATGAAGTAACGGCCATCTTCAGGGAAGAGCTGGCGAAGAGCACACGTTTTACGATTACCGACCAGCCGGGTCCCGATGTGCTTATCATCCGGGGCGGCCTGCACGACATCGTGTCGCAGGTGCCGCCGGAGATGGTGGGCCGCGGTGACATCTACCTCGATTCGGTGGGCGAAGCGACGCTGATTATCGAGGGTGTCGATTCATTGAGTGGCGAAACGATTTTCCGTGCCGTGGAACGCCGCAGCGCGGAACGGCCGGGCGGCAGCGGTGCCCCGGGATCGATGATGGTCGCGAACACGGTGACCACCTGGGCCGAAGTGCGTCGCCTCGCGCGACGCTGGGCAACGACCCTGCGCGAGGGGCTGGATTCCATCCCGCGTTCGTAAGCGACTCCGGGGCCGCTCAGAATACCAGGCTGACCACGGTTCTTTCGTCCTTCCTGGCGAACGCCATCTGTCCGCCATGCGCGGTCATGATCTGGCGCGAGACGCTCAAGCCTATGCCGCTGCCATCGCGCCTGGTCGTGAAAAACGGAATGAATACCTGGTCGATTATTTCATCCGCGATGCCCGGGCCATTGTCCGCGATGCGGATCACCGTCCTGCCGAATTCGAGCCGTGCCGAGAGCTGCAATTGCGGATCCGGCGTATCCTGCATTGCTTCGCTGGCATTCTTGACGATGTTCAGCAGCAGCTGGTCGAGCAACTGCCGGTCGGCCTGCAGTTCGAGCGACTCCGGGCTGACGTCGATCGTCACTTCGACCTTGCGTAATGCCGCCTCCATGAGCTTGACCGCATCCCGCAGCGCGGTCAGGACATGGATGGGTACGGGAACAGGTTGCGGGACCTTGAGCAGCTCGCGGTAGCGTGACACGAAGTTCATCAGGCCCTCGCTGCGCCTTGCAATGGTCGTAACCGCCTGCCGTATGTCCTCGCCCGAGTCCGGCCTGTCCAGCATCGTCGTGCAGGTCTGCGCGAGCGAAGTAACCGGCGTAAGCGTGTTCATGATCTCATGCGTCAGTACCCTGATGAGATTGCGCCATGCGCTCGCCTCGCGTGCCGTGAGTTCCCCCGACAGGTTCTCGATGGAGAAGAGCCGTTCTGCCTCACCGTCGACGCGGATCTCCGAGACGGCAACGCGCAATTCCGCCGGCACGTCGCGGATGCGGACCTGCAGCAGTCGCTGCTGGCCCGGAGGAACGGCCTTGAGCTGGGCGGGCAGTTCAGGGTCGACCTGCGCGAGGTCATCGAGATGGCGCAGGGAGCTCAGGCCGGTCAGCCGGCGCACCGGGTTGTTGACCAGCCGCAGCGAGTCGTCGCTGCGTGCCGCGATCAGCGGCACCGGGACATGCCGCATCACGACCTCGAGGTAGTTGGCCTGAAGCTCACGCTGTGCACGCGCTTGCTGAAATTTTTCGATGATCAGGTTGAACGAGTCCCTGAGTTCGTCATCGATCGTGCCGCTGACGAAGCGTTGCGTGAAGTCCTCGTAGTTGATCGCAGCGAAGAACTCCTCCAGCGTGTCCACGTGCTTCTCCACCGACCGGATCAGCAGAAACGCCTGCAGGATGACCAGGATCAGGATTACTGCCGGTACCGCGATGTGATTCGACTCGAATATCGACCAGGCGAGCGCCGCGACGGTGACGACGATCAGAGCGACCTGCAGTATCGACAGCAGGCGAAAACGAGACCGCATCCTCGTCTTCACAGCCCGAATTTCTCCATGCGCCGGTACAGTGCTGCGCGCGTTATCCCCAAGGCGCTGGCGGCATGCGAAATATTGCCGTTGGCTTCCGTGAGTGCGCGTGCAACCAGGCGGCGCTCCTGGTCGTGCAGTTTGAGTGAACACTCTTCGTTGCCGGGCGTCAGCTGCCTGAATTCGAAACACTCCGGGCCGAGGCTTGCGCCATCGTGCAGGATGAAGGCCCGTTCGATGGCGTGCGAGAGTTCCCTCACATTTCCCGGCCAGTGATGGCCCGCGAGGCGGCTATAGCCCTCCTGGCTGATGGTCCTCGCTGGCTGGCGGTACTTCCTTGCAAGCCGCGCCAGGAAATGTGCAGCCAGCGCCGGAATGTCATCGAGCCTCTCGCGCAAGGGCGGTAGCGTGATCTCGATGGTGTTGATCCGGTACAGCAGGTCCTCACGAAACCTGCCGTCGGCGACCATCTGTTCCAGCGGCTGGTTCGCGGCGGAAATCAGGCGGAAATCCACCGCAAGGGGCGTGTCGCCGCCCAGCGGTGTGAATTCGCGGGTTTCGAGCACCCGCAGAAGTTTGGTCTGCAATGCCGGCGGCAGGTTGCCGATCTCGTCCAGAAACAGGGAGCCTTCGTGCGCCGCCTGGAAACGGCCTGCCCGTGCCTGTACGGCGCCGGTGTAGGCGCCTTTCAGGTGACCGAACAGTTCGCTTTCGAAAAGGCTCTCGGCGACGGACCCGAGATCCACCGCCACCAGCGGTTTCGCGGCACGCGTTGACTGCCGGTGCAGTTCGCGGGCGATGAGCTCCTTGCCGGTGCCGTTTTCGCCGCGTATCAGGACATTGACATCCGTCGCCGCGACACGGCCGACGATTTTCATGACCTCGTGCATTTTCCCGGATCCGACCACGAGCTCCGGACCCGGTTCCGGCGCGGCGAGTGCCGTCAGCCGCGCACGTGTCTGGCGCAGCGACGCGGCAACATTCAGCGTCGCAACCAGCTTGTCGTTCTGCCACGGCTTGAGCACGAAATCCGCTGCGCCCTGGCGCATGGCGGCCACCGCGGTGTTCAGGTCACCGAAGGCAGTCATCAGCACCACCACCGCATCCGGGTCCGTGCCGAGTATTCGCTCCAGCCATTTCAGCCCTTCAGCGCCGGAGTTCCTGCCAATGGCAAAGTTCATGTCGAGCAAGAACACATCGACCTGTTCCGCCGCCATGATCGTTTCGATCTGTTCCGGCCGGACAGTGACCTGGACCCGCGTGAAGTGCTGACGCAGCAACAAGCGGGCGGCGGTCAGGACGTCTTCGTCGTCGTCGATGACCAGTATGGTGGCGGGGCGCTGCATGAGGCCACTGTAGCCGGCAAAGTGTCCGAAATCGATCACCTTGTTGCGAAAACGGACATCGACGGACGGATATCAGCGTCTAGGTCATTGAATTATCAGACGGCAATGCTGGCACGGGCCTTGCTATGCCATGGGTATGACGACAGCCGAAGGGCGCCGCGCGCCCCACAGCATGGACCGCAAGATTGAAAAGGACACCCGGAAACCGCTGCTGGTCGCCGCGGCTGCCGTGCTGGCCGTCGGCATCCTGCTGGCGCTCTGGCTGACGCGCGACAACTCCACGTCGTTCACCCTCGACGGGCAACGCATACGCATTGCCGAGGTGACGAGCGGGACCTACGAGGACTACATCCCGCTGCGCGCGACCGTCGAACCGGAACGGACCGTGTACCTCGACGCCATCGAGGGCGGGCGGGTCGAAGCGATCCTGGTCGAGGAGGGTGCGACCGTCGAGGCCGAGCAGCCGCTCATCGAACTGTCGAACACGGCGCTGCAACTCGATGTCATTGCGCGCGAGGCCGAGGTCAGCGAACAGCTCAACAATCTCCGCAATACGCAGCTCGCGATCGAACAGAACCGGCTGAAGCTCAAGAGCGACCTGATCGAGATCGATTACCAGATCGTCCGCCTGACCCGGCTGGTCGAGCGTTACCAGGAACTCGAAGGCAAGCAGTTCCTGTCGAAGAACGACTACGAGAATAGCAGCGACGAACTCGAGTACTGGAGCAAGCGCCGCGTCGTGACCCTGGAGAGCCAGGCGCAGGACGAACGCATACGGCTGGC
>DATICC010000265.1:0-4932 GCA_035457045.1 Woeseiaceae bacterium
GAAGCAGCAATGATGCCCGCTCGCTGCATGCCGGCGGGGCCGCAGGGACCGTCGCTGGACGACTTCGAGGCCGGAACCTTCGAGGCTGGCGAATTCAGCCACCGGGCACATGTCTTTGTGGCCTGGAGTTATCTGCAGCAATACGACCTCCTGGAGTCGATCCGCCGCTTCACCGCCGCATTGCGGCGCTTTACGCAAAGCATAGGCCAGGCACACAAGTACCATGAAACCATCAGCTGGTTCTTCATCATCCTGGTGGCGGAGCGGCGCAAGGGTGCGGCTGCGGACGATTGGTTGTTGTTCGCACAGCAGAATCCGGACCTGCTGCAACCGGGAGGAAAGCTTCTGCGTCGCTATTACTCGCAGGACGTTCTGGACTCCGACCGTGCGCGGCGGCAATTCCTGTTACCCGATTTCCCGCAGCGCTGAACACGGTACACTCGGCGCATCATCGACCCGCCTGAAGTGGAGTACACAGGGATGAGGATCTCACAGACCGTCGTGGTATTGGCCGTCGCATGGCTTGCACCCGGCGCATACGCCCAGAGTGCCGGGCAGGACCTGGAAGCAGCGTTCGCGGCGGTGGAACCCAAGGTGATCGCCTGGCGCCGCGACCTGCACCAGCACCCGGAACTGTCCAATCGCGAATTCCGTACGGCTGGGAAGGTCGCCGACCATCTGCGTGCGCTTGGTTTCGACAGGGTCGAAACCGGCATCGCACACACCGGCGTGGTCGGTACCCTGAGAGGCGGGAAACCGGGACCCGTGGTGGCGCTGCGCGCAGACATGGATGGATTGCCGGTACGCGAGCAGACCGGCCTGCCCTTTGCATCGACAGCGAGGGGCGAATACAACGGCCAGGAAGTCGACGTGATGCATGCCTGCGGGCATGACACGCACGTCGCCATGCTGATGGGGGCTGCCGAGGTCCTGGCAGGCAACCGCGACCGCATCGAGGGCACGGTCAAGTTCATCTTCCAGCCGGCCGAGGAGGGGGCGCCTGCCGGCGAGGAAGGGGGTGCGGACCTGATGATCCGCGAAGGCGTGCTGGATGCGCCGGATGCCCCCGAAGCGATCTTTGGTCTGCACGCCTGGCCGGAGCCCGCGGGCACCCTGAGTTACCGCTCGGGCAGTTTCATGGCAGCGGCCGACGGATTGCAGATCGTCATCCGGGGACGCCAGACCCATGGGTCTTCGCCCTGGGCCGGTGTCGATCCGATCAATGTGGCCGCACAGGTCCTGACCGCGATCCAGGCGATTCCGAGCCGGCAACTGGACATTACCCGGGGCCCTGCCGTGATTACGATCGGCAGCATCCACGGCGGTGTGCGCGGCAACATCATTCCCGAAGAGGTGCGCATGGAGGGCACCATTCGCACTTTTGACGCCGGCGTGCGCGAGGAACTGCACGCGAAACTCAGGAAGACCGTGAACCTGATCGCGGAAGCGGCCGGCGCCAGCGCCGAGATCACGATCGCCGGCAATGCGCCGGTGACCGGCAACGATCCGGAGCTGTTGAAAAACATGATGCCGTCGCTGGAATGGGCTGCCGGCGCCGACCGGGTGGTCGAGCGCCGGCTGATTACCGGTGCCGAGGACTATTCCTACTACCAGCAGCGCATCCCCGGCCTGTTCCTGATGTTGGGCATCAACAAGGCCGGCGTAGCGGCTGGCGAGGCACCGGCGAATCATTCGCCACTGTTCGATGCCAACGAGGATGCCCTGATCGTTGGCGTCCGCGCACACGTGGGCTTTGTGCTGGACTACCCCGGCGTCCGCTAGGTTCTGCTTCCCGTCAGGGAACTTTACATAACGCCAAGGCCTGACCGGGCATGCCCGGAGCAGGAACTGCGTCACTCATCCGTCGACGCAATCGACCTATACTCCGGACCTGTCGAAAAAAGTCGCAAATTTCGACATGTCCGCCCGACCTGTCGATTTCATCGACCTGCCGGCCAGATATGTCGATAAAATGACGTTTTATCGACATATTGCAGCAACAGGTCGATGCCGTCGACCTTTCCTGGCTATTGGTCGACGAAACGGGATTCTGTCGACCCGGCCACAAGAACTGTCGACCGGGCGTACACACAGGCGGAACTTCCCCAGGAGCCCAGCAACATGCCGGATTTTGACCCCAACCTACCCTACAACGCGCTGCCGGACCTTCCGCCGCCGACAGAATCCATAGAAAACAAGGAAATTCTCAAGCGCTGCATTGCCGCCCGCGTGGCGCTGGCGGAGCTCAAGCAGGCCGCTGAACTGATTCCGAATTCGGCCGTGCTGGTCAATGCCCTGCCCTTGCTCGAAGCGAGGGCGAGTTCTGAAATCGAGAACATCGTGACCACCACCGACAAGCTGTTCGAGTTCGCCGACATTGCGGAAGACAAGGCCGATCCGGCTACCAAGGAAGCGCTGCGCTACCGGACGGCCCTGTTCGAGGGCACGAAGATGGTGCAGCGGCGTATGCTCACCACGGACATGGCCATACAAATCTGCAGTACTATCAAAGATATGGAGCTTGATATTCGAGATAATTCTGGAACAAAGCTCAGTAACCGCCGCAGTGGCAAGGTCATTTATACGCCGCCAATCGGGCAGGCCCTCATCCAGCGCAAACTGGACAACTGGCAGGCGTTCATGCACGAGCGCCACGATATCGATCCACTGATCCGCATGGCGGTGCAGCACTACCAGTTCGAGGCGATACACCCGTTCACGGACGGCAACGGCCGCACCGGCCGCATCCTCAACATCCTGTTCCTGGTCGAGCAAAAACTGCTGGATTCCCCGATCCTGTATCTCAGTCGCCATATCATCGAGCACAAGGCCGACTACTACCGCCTGCTGCACGACGTGACCGCCCGCCAGGCCTGGGAACCGTGGATCCTGTTCATGCTGGACGGCGTCGAGCAGACCTGTTCCTGGACCACGGAAAAAATCAAGGCGATACGCGAACTGATGCAGCACACAGCCCGCTTCGTGCAAGAGCAATTACCGAAAGTCTATTCCTGGGAATTGATCGAGGCGTTGTTCAAACAACCCTATTGCCGCATCCAGAACCTGGTCTCCGCCAATATCGCCCAGCGGCAAACCGCGTCGGTGTACCTCAAGCAACTTTGCGATATCGGGGTCCTGCTGGAATACAAGTCGGGCCGTGAAACGCTGTTCGTGCACCCGAAATACATCGAATTGCTGACAGGCGAAGAGAATGTCTGGGTGTACTACGCCGGCGTCGAAACGGAAGCCGAGCTTCGCGACAAGTCGACCGCAACCTGATCTGGCCAAGGTGTCGCGGCCGGTGGCTCCGGACAACCCTGCGTAGCCTGCCCGCAGCATTGCTGGCAGAATCGCCCGATGTGCACCGCATGAGACTACGGGCCAACCCCCGGTGATCAGTCCGCATCGCCTGTTTACGCTGTTCAAGTACAGTGTCTATGCACTGGTTACGCTGAACGTCTATCTGTTCTTCGCCGAGGAATGGGCGGCGTCGCTGCTGCAGTACCCCGGCGGCGTGCCCGCCGGCAGCCTGATCGAAGCCTACGCCGCAACCATCGACACAGCAGCATGGCTGGTCCTGATCCTGATGTTCGAACTCGAGACCAGCCTGCTCTCTCCGGCGCACTTTACCCGCCCGGTCGTCTGGTCACTGCACCTGCTGCGAGTGTTCAGCTATTGCTTCATCGTCTATGCGTTTTACGGTTACATCGTCAACGTAATGGTGGTGAGCCAGGTGGATGTCGCGGCCGGCATAAGTAGCCTGTGTGACGTTGTAGCGGGGAACTGGTCTTATGCCGTCATACTGGACCAGTACGAGCTGATCACCAGCGAGAACTGCGCTTCTTTTTCCGATGCCAACCGTTACTACCAGTATTCGGGCATGCAGGTACTGGTCGACGAGACCGGGTACAGGGACATACTGCGGCTCGCCTGGGTCGACGTGATCAACTCGGGCGTGTGGTTGCTCGTGGTATTGAACCTCGAGGTCGACGTGCGGCTGCAGGAGCACGGAAAACTTGACGGTCTCGTCTTGCGAATCAGCAATATCAGCAAATTTTTCATCTACGCCGTGTTGTTCCTGGCGGCTGTCTATTGGGGAATCAAGGGCGACTTCCTCGACTTCTGGGATGCGTTCCTCTGGCTGCTGGCGTTCGTCCTGATCGAATTGAACGTGTTCAACTGGCGCAAGGAGAGCCGCCACGAGCTTGAGATCGCGACCCTCGGAGACTCCGGACAGCGGCAGCCGGGCTAGACGGCACGGGTAGCGACCGCCGGTGATACCATGGCGGCCCGCCGCGCCGGCCCCAGCACCGCCAGCTGTCCCACCAGCCACAGGATCAGCATGGCCAGCGGAATCACGTACCATGCGATTGGCGTCAGGTTGAACGCCTGCACCATCCAGATGTTCATTGCGACGGCAATCAGCGCGCCACTTATTACTCCGACGCCGCTGATCATGAAGTTTTCCAGCATGAAATAACGCAGGATCGCGGCCCGTGTCGCACCAAGCGCCCGGCGCGTACCGATTTGTTTGCTGCGACGAGCGACGCTGAAGCTTGCAAGTCCGACGATACCAAGCCCGGTAATGGCGGTGAGAATGGAGACGACGAAGAAGAGCAACTTGATCATGGCCGCATCCGCGAGATAACTCCGCTGCCGCGTTTCGGTCATCGTCATCATCGAGCGGACGATTCTTCCCCTGTTGCTTTCCGCGAGCATTTTTTCGACTTGCGGCATGATCTCGTCCCGATATCCCGGCTCCGTGCGGATGACATATCGAACACCGGTCTGGAGGCGCTTCATCGGCACGAGCATGACGTTCTCCAGTTGGGACCAGCTTTTCCACGGAGCCTGCATGCGCTCCATGATTCCAATGATCGTAATCGGAAGGTCGTTCTCGATGTACACCGTCTTGCCAACGACGTCGTGCGG
>DATICC010000266.1:0-4827 GCA_035457045.1 Woeseiaceae bacterium
CCCTGATCGAAAGGATTGTGCGCTTCCGGATCAAGGATCGGGTGCGTGCCAACAAGAGCAAAGGCAAAAAGAAATGAGTCGCAGGAAGGCGAAAGGAATCGTGGCAGGCAGGCGAAAATTGATCGATCTCAGTCACACCGTCGAGCACGGGCTGATCACCTACAAGGGACTTCCTGCACCGATCATTTGCGATTACCTGAGCCGCGAGGCGTCCCGGCGCCTTTACAGCGAAGGCACGACATTCCACATCGGAAAAATCGAGATGGTGGCGAACACCGGCACCTACATCGATTCACCGTTCCACCGCTACGAATCCGGCAATGACCTGTCG
Source organism: Woeseiaceae bacterium (assembly GCA_035457045.1). GTDB lineage: Bacteria > Pseudomonadota > Gammaproteobacteria > Steroidobacterales > Woeseiaceae > JAKEGN01. The sequence continues at coordinate 332 of DATICC010000266.1, forward strand.
GAGCTGCCGCTCGAATCGATTGCAGGCGCGCCCGGGGTGGTATTCCGTGTCGCCGCCGATGTAACGTCGATCGATGAATCCGTCTTCGGCGATACCGCGCTGCGGGGCAAAGCCGTTCTCATACAGACGAACTGGAGCCGTCACTGGAATACCGAGAGGTATTTCGAGGGACACCCCTTCCTGACCGAAGGCGCGGCAAAGCACTTGCAAAAGTGTGGCGCGCGCATCGTCGGTATCGATTCGTACAATATCGACGACATCAAGGACGGACGGCGCCCCGTCCACTCGATACTGCTCGGCGCGGAAATTCCAATCGTAGAGCACATGTGCAATCTTGACCGATTGCCGGACGACGGATTTCAGTTCTACGCCGTGCCCGCGAAGATCAAGGCCTTCGGCACTTTCCCGGTGCGTGCGTTTGCCGTCATTGCCGGATGACGATGACGTGGTGAGCTCCTGCGCGTTTGCTCACCACGTCTACCGCAATCACTCGTAGCGTAGCGCCAGTACCGGCCTCGCCGCGGCTGCGCGACCGGCCTGCAGGGCTATTGTGAGCCAGGCAACCGCAAGAGCCGCGAGTGCACTCGCCAGGAACAGCCACGCCCATTCGGCAAACGGCGCCTTGTACACGAAACGGTTGAGCCAATCCGACATGAAGTAGTACGCCAGCGGCCATGCGATGACGTTGGCCAGCAATACCAGCCTCGTGAAGTCGGCGGTCAGCAGCAACACGATGTCCTTCACAGAGGCACCCATGACCTTGCGTATGCCGATCTCCTTGGTGCGCCGCTCGGTAGTGAACGATGCCAGCCCGAACAATCCCAGGGTTGCCACGAAAATCGCGAAAGCGGAGAACATCGCGAACATTTTCGCCTGCCGGTCCTCGGACCGGTAAAGCGCATCGAAACGGTCCTCGAGGAACTCCCAGTGCACCGGCTCCCCCGGCAGCAGCTTTTTCCACACCGCCTCGAAATGTGCGATAGCGTCGCGGTAGTCACCGGCTGCCAGCTTCACGGAAACGGCCCGACCGTAGTTGAGGTTGGGCTCCGCGTACACCGTTGCCTTGATTTCGTTATGCAGCGAGGCGAAATGGAAGTCCGGCACGACACCGACGACCTCGCGGTCGACGAACGTGGTCATTGCCCGGTTCATGGGCTGGCGCAGGATTTTTCCGACCGCTTCCTGCGGCGTCCAGCCGAAACGGCGCGCGCCGGATTCGTTCAGCACGACGGCTCCCCGAGTCACCGGCTTGTCAGCGGTTGGCATTTCGACCCGGCGTTCGTTTTCACGAAAGGACCGGCCCGCCAGGAATTCGATATCGTAGTGCTCGAACCATTGGTAATCGACCTTGATGTCGGACAGTCCCTGCACGTTGTCCTCGGTCACCTGCTCCCCTTCGGCGATGTAGCCGGACCCGTCCAGGTCCTGCGTACCGGGTATCCGAGAGGAGTACACGACCGATTCGATGCCGGCGTGTGCTTCGAGTTCGGCCTTCATCGGTTCGTAGGTTTCCCAGAGCGGCGCGAAATACGGCAGCTCGGCGACGATGTTGCGTGACTTGTCGTATCCAAGGTCGAGGTTTCGCGCGTACTTGATCTGTGCCATGACCACACCTGTTGCGATCAGCAAGGCGATCGAGGCGGCAAACTGGAACACGACCAGCAATTTACGCAGGATCGCCGACCCGGTTGCCGACGCCGTTCCCTTGAGTACCTCCGCCGGCCGGAACTTCGAAAGGTAAAAAGCCGGGTAGCTGCCGGCCACTATGCCAACGACCAGCACCCCAAGGAGCAAGGATCCCGCCACCTGCGGGCGTGCGATCGAGAAGTCGAAAGGCTTTTCTACGAACGCGGCAAAAGACGGCATCAGCAACTCGACGATCGCCAGCGCCAGCAGCATCGCGAACAGGGTGAGGAGCAGCGACTCGCCGAGGAACTGCACGATCAGCTGGCCACGCGTGGCGCCCACGACTTTCCTCACCCCGACCTCACGCGCCCGCTGGGTGGATCGCGCCGTCGTCAGGTTCATGAAGTTTATGCATGCAATCAGCAGCACGAACAGGGCAACGGCCGAGAACGTGTAAACGATCGCTATGCTGCCGTTGTCGCGCCATTCCGCGTCTCGGTTCGAGGTCAGGTGGATGTCGGTCAAGCGTTGCAGGTTGAGACCGGTATCCTTCGGTGCGTCCTCGCCACGGTGCTTGATCAGGAAATCGTTGAAGCGCGATTCGAGTTGCTCGGCCTGGTAACCGGCGGGCAGTCGCATGTAGGTGTAATAATTGTTGCTGCCCCAGCTCTCGAGCTCCTCCGGTCCCATCATCAGCGGTATGGCCGCGATCGACGCGATCATGTCGATGGCCATGTGCGTATTGTCCGGCAGGTCCTCGATGATCGCGGACACGGTGATTTCCATCTGACCCATCAGCCGCAACGTCTTGCCGATCGGATCCTCGTTACCGAAGTAGCGCTCTGCCGTGCGACGGGTCATCACCAGGTTGGTCGGATTGGCCAGCGCGGTCGCCGGGTCGCCGCTGACGAATTTGAGATCAAACTGTTCGAAGATATTCGGGTCCGCGATCGCGACAAGCTCCTCGCGATAGGTCTGGTCGTCGCGCGAGAACGTCACGCGGCCCGGCACCATGATCCGCGTAATGATCTCGATCTCCGGGAAGTCCTGTTGCAGCAACGGTGCAATCGGCGGAGCAACAGCGGCAAGCTGCAGGTCGTTCGAGTAGAAGTCGCGGGTTACGCGATAGATCCTGTCGGCATCGCGCCACTGCTTGTCGTATGACAGCTCGTAGCGCACGAACACGGTAATGATGATGCAGCAGGCAAGGCCGATTGCCAGACCGATGATATTGATGGCGCTGAACAGCGGATTGCCAGTGATGTTCCGCCAGGCTATTTTCAGGTAGTTACTGAACATGGCGGTGACCCTTGGTGGTTTGCAGGCCGATGACGTTTTCCGAGAGCACCCGGCCGTCGAGCATTTGCACGATGCGGCTCGCATGGTCCGAGTGCGCCTGGTCGTGGGTCACCATGACGATGGTCGTGCCATCGGCATTCAGCTGGTTCAGCAGCCCCAGCACGTCCTCACCGTTGGCCGTGTCGAGATTTCCGGTAGGCTCGTCCGCCAGGATCAGTTTGGGATTGGTGACCACCGCCCGCGCCACCGCCACCCGCTGCTGCTGGCCGCCCGAAAGTTGTTGCGGCCGGTGATCCGCACGGTGTGCAATATTCACGCGCTCCAGTACCTGCTGCACGCGCTTCTTCCTTTCGCCCGATGGCACCCTCTGGTAGAGCAGCGGCAGCATGACGTTTTCCGCCACTGTGAGTTCATCGACCAGGTTGAAGCTCTGGAAGATGAATCCAATGTTGTTCTTTCGGACTTCCGCAAGGCGTGCCTCGCTCAGGCCGGTCACCTCGCTGCCGAGGAAGCTGTAATGGCCGCTGTCCGGCGTATCCAGCATGCCGATGATGTTCAGCATCGTCGACTTGCCGCAGCCCGAGGGACCCATGATGGCGATGAACTCGCCCTGGTGTATGACCAGGTTGACGCTGTTCAGGGCCGTAGTCTCGACCTCCGCGGTGCGGTATGCCTTGGTCACATCATGCATCTCGATCATTTTTTCCACTCCTGGTTGCAAGTCGTTTGATTACCGGTCGATGGATCAACGGTTGATAAACAAGCGTTCGACTTCGATGAAACTGGCGTAGGACGACACGATGACCTTGTCACCGGGCACGAGCCCTGCCTCGACTTCGATATTGTTTGGATTCCTGCGGCCGAACTGCACGGGTCGCCGGCGTGCGACCTTGCCGTCGCCATCCAGCACGAATACCCAGGCGCCGCCCGTGTCGGTAAAGAACGGGCCGTTGTCCAGCAGGATTGCGCTTTGGGTCGTATCCCCGAGCACCAGCCGCAATTGCAACGTCTGACCCCGGCGAATGTCGCGCGGCGCGCCATCCGTGAAGCGGAGGTCGACTTCGAACTGTGCAGCCTGCACTTCGGGATACACCTTGCTGACCTCGAGCACGTAGTCCCGGCCATCGACGCTCAACAGCGCGCTCTGGCCGACCGCGACCCGGTTCAGGTAGAACTCGTTCACCAGCGCGCTCGCCTTGAACCGGTCGATGTCGTCGATTTGCCCGAGGCGCTCGCCGCGTGCTTTCGATTGCCCGATTTCCGCATCGAGCGAGGTGAGCTGGCCGGAGCGAGGCGCTCGTATCAGCAGGTTGTCGAGATTGGCACGCGTGAGTTCGAGGTTCTTCTCGAGCTGCGCCACGGAACCGTTGAGCTGCTCGATCTGTGCCAGCCGTATGCGTTCGTCCTGCGCCTGGCTCTCCAGGGTCACGACACGGCGCTTGCTCCAGTACTCGAGTTCGTCGCTGCTGTTCTCGTAGTCGTTCTTCGACAGGAACTGCTTGCCTTCGAGTTCCTGGTAGCGCTCGACCAGCCGGGTCAGGCGGACGATCTGGTAATCGATCTCGATCAGG
>DATICC010000267.1:0-3220 GCA_035457045.1 Woeseiaceae bacterium
AATTAAGCGGACCGAAGGGAGCCATCCCACAAACGACCCGCCCGGTGACTGTCCTGCGCTCAATTATGGCTAAATAAACCCGGCACCTTTTTCGCGGTGACTGTCATTCGCTAATTTATCGGACAGCAGTGGTTGTCCTGCCCTTTTTCGACGGCCTGTCATGGTGCCTGGCGCTGGCCAGCACGTGGCGTTCGGGATAAACTTCGCGGCCATTTTTGCCCGGTCCCGCAAGTTTCATGTCCGACACCAGATCACAGGTCAGCAGGCGGCGCACGTTTGCGATCATTTCGCATCCGGACGCCGGCAAGACCACCCTGACAGAGAAGTTGCTGCTTTTCGGCGGCGCGATACAGCTTGCGGGCACTGTAAAAGGGCGCAAAGCCAACCGGCACGCAACGTCGGACTGGATGGCGCTGGAGCAGGAGCGCGGCATCTCGATCACGTCCTCGGTCATGCAGTTTCCGTACCGGGACCGCATCATCAATCTGCTCGATACGCCGGGACACGAGGACTTTTCGGAGGACACCTATCGCACGCTTACCGCAGTCGACTCCGCTCTCATGGTCATCGACTGCGCCAAGGGCGTCGAGCAACGCACCATCAAGCTGATGGAGGTGTGCCGGCTGCGCGACACGCCGATCATGACGTTCATCAACAAGCTGGATCGTGACGGCCGCGAGCCTATCGAACTCCTGGATGAAATCGAATCGGTGCTCGGCATACACTGCGCGCCGATCACCTGGCCGATAGGCATGGGCCGTCAGCTCAAGGGTGTCTATCACCTCCAGCAGGATCGCATCTATCTGTATTCAGCCGCGGGTCGGCAACGGGCCTCGACGATCAGCGTCGTTGACGGTCTCGATTCACCCGCGGCCGCGGATGTCCTTGGGGACGATCTCGGCGCCTTTCGCACCGAGATCGAGCTTGTCAAAGGCGCGTGCCCGGTATTCGATGTCAGCGAGTACCTGGCGGGTCACCAGACGCCGGTATTTTTCGGTTCGGCGATCTCCAATTTCGGGGTGCAGGAACTGCTCGATGCCTTCGTGGAACATGCGCCACCGCCGGGCTCGCGTGAAAGCGATCAGCGTACGGTGTCGGCGTATGAGGACAACCTTACGGGCTTCGTCTTCAAGATACAGGCGAACATGGACCCGGCGCACCGCGATCGCATCGCGTTCATGCGGATCTGCTCGGGCAAGTACGAGAAAGGAATGCGGCTGCTGCACGTACGCAGTGGCAAGGAAATGCGCGTGGCCGACGCCGTGACATTCATGGCTGCCGACCGGCAGCATGCCGAGACGGCGTACGCGGGCGATATTATCGGATTGCACAACCATGGAACGATCAACATCGGCGACAGCTTCACCCAGGGCGAGCGCCTGCGCTTCTCCGGGATACCGAGCTTCGCGCCCGAGATTTTCCGCCGCGCCATCCTCAAGGATCCGCTGCGGCTGAAATCCTTGCAGAAGGGTCTCGCGCAACTGTGCGAGGAAGGCGCCACCCAGCTTTACAAACCTTTGCGCAACAACGAAATGATCCTCGGCGCCGTCGGCCCGCTGCAGTTCGATGTGGTCGCGCATCGGCTGCGGGATGAATACAAGGTGGATTGCCAGTTCGAACCTATCAACGTGGCCACCGCGCGCTGGGTCCGGTGCGAGGACGACAAGATGCTGGGCGAATTCCGGCGCAAGGCCCACGACAATCTTGCGCTGGATCACAGCGACAGTCTGGTCTACATTGCGCCGAGCAAGGTCAATCTCGGCCTCACCCAGGAGCGGTGGCCCGATATCGAATTCCGGGAAACCCGGGAGTATTGACCTGCCGTTGACTGAGGCAAGTATGGCGTGTCGCAGTGTCTGACAGCAGGTTCATAAACAGGCAGGTCGTTGCCTGGGCGCTGTATGACTGGGGGAACTCGGCCTTTGCGCTCAGCGTCCTTGCCGTCCTGTTTCCCCTGTTCCTGGGTCTGTACTGGAGTGCCGGCGACGACGGCGCCGCGGTGACGGCAAGACTGACCTGGGCCACCGCATCCGCGAGCCTGGTCGTGTCCCTGCTCGCACCGGTACTCGGGGCGATTGCCGACAGCGGCGGCCATCGAAAGCGATTCCTCTTCATACTGGCGGTGGTCGGGGCGGTCACGACGGCGTCCCTGTCACTGGTCGGGGAGGGGGCCTGGCCGGCAGCACTGCTCCTCTTTTCGATCGCATCGGTCGGTTACTACAGCGCCAACGTTTTCTACGACTCGCTGATCATTGACGTCAGCAAGCCACAACACTACAGCCTGGTGTCGGCTCTCGGGTTCTCACTCGGCTACTTCGGCGGCGCGTCGCTGCTCGGACTGTTCGTCTGGATGTTGAAATCCCCGCCGGCATTCGGTTTTGACGATTCCGTCGGCGTCGTGAAATTCGCGTTCGTCTCCGTCGGTGCCTGGTGGCTGATCTTCCTCGTCCCGCTGATGCTGGTCGTGCGGGAGAACAAGGTCCCCTCGGCAGCGGCCGGCAGTACCATCCGTGCGGCCTACCTGGCGCTGGCAGAAACTTTCAGGCAAATACGGCAGTACCGGAACGTCTTCGTGTTCCTCGTGGCTTACTGGCTGTATATCGGCGGATTGTTTGCGGTCATATTCATGGCCGTCAATTACGGCCAGCGACTCGGCTTCAGTGAAACGGACCTGGTGCTGGCGCTGCTGATAACGAATTTCGTGGGATTCCCCGCCACCCTGGCCTACGGCTTTCTCGGACACTACATCGGGCCGAAAAAAGCCATCTACATCGGCCTCGCGGTCTACATCGGCGTCGCCGTGTACGCCTCGACACTCAAGGACGTCAGCCAGTTTTACGCGATGGCCATCATCATAGGGCTCGTGCAGGGCGGAGTGCAGGGCATGAGCCGATCCCTGTACGCATCGCTGATTCCCGCTGACCAGGCCGGCGAGTTTTTCGGCTTCTACAACATGCTGACGAAGTTCGCGCACGTGCTCGGACCGGTGCTCATAGGCATCGTCGGATTCTTCTTCGCCAATCCGCGCTTCATCCTGCTGGCGATCCTGCCATTGTTCATTCTCGGTGCCATCGCACTCACGAGGGTACGGACGACACCCTGAGCCGGGGCCGCAAGTCCTTCGGATTCCAGACGCGGCTCGATGTGGAGACACGCTAACTGCTGTCCCATAAAGTCATCAGTCCAGGACTGAAACGTTGCCGGGTTTGGACTTCGTGAC
>DATICC010000268.1:0-4630 GCA_035457045.1 Woeseiaceae bacterium
CGTTCATCCGGCTGGATCTCCGCCTGACTTTGCCGGTTGTCGTCGTGCTGACGCTGATTCCGGTGGTTTATTCGTGGATCATTTACCGGCAGCTGCGTAACCGGGCCGGCAAGGACCCTGCCGGCTGAACTACGTCAGGCCCGTGACGGATTTTCCGGTCAGCCATGCTTTGCGCCGGGCCAGCACTGCCTGCGAAGGATTCTCCGCCATTGTCAGGTAGCAGGTGTCCTCGGGCGGCGTTTTCAGCGTGACCGGAAAGCGCATCAACTCATCGCCGCGAAACACGCTGATCGACACCACGTCGCCTTCGCGGTAGTCCCGCATTAGCGCGTCTGCATTGGCCACGGTCAGCTTCAGGTTGTCGAGCGCGACCAGCTCGTCACCCGGCGCGAGCCCCGCCTTTTCCGCCGGGCTTGCCGCCTGCACGTTGGCTACCAGGTTCTTGCCGCCGCGATTGGCGAGGCTCGCCCCGAACCAGGCTTTGGTTGCGCGCTCGCTGCGCGGCGCCGTGCCGCCCGAGTCCTTGGCATCTTCCGCCTGGCGCAAGCCGTACACGACGCCCACCTCCTCCAGCAGCTGACGCAACGGCAGGTCGGACGTGCCGCGCACGTAACGTTCGAAGAAATCGCCGAGCTCGGCGCCGGATACCGAGGCAGCTGCCGATTCAAAGCCGCGTTCCGGCATCGCTACGCCGGTTTCCCCGTAGCGTCGCCAGCACTCCTTCATCACATCATCGAGCGAGCAACGGCCATCCGTCAGGTGGCGCAGCGTCAGGTCCAGAGCCAACGCAATCAGCGCTCCCTTGGTGTAGTAACTGACGATGGCGTTGGGCGAGTTCGCATCCTGCTTGTAGAACTTGATCCACGCATCAAAACTCGACTCTTCAACCGTCTGGCGAAAGCGGCCCTGCGCGCGAATCACACGGGTGGCCGTCTTGGCCAGCAGGTCGAGGTAGCTTTCCTGCGTGATCAACCCGGCACGCAACAGCATCAGGTCGTCGTAATAGGACGTTATGCCCTCGAACACCCATAACTGGCCTGTATAGGTCTCCTTCTGCAGGTCGTAGGGCGTGAAACCCTCGGGACGCATGCGTTTCACGTTCCACAGATGAAAATACTCGTGGCTGCAAAGACCGAGAAATTTCCGGTAACTCTCCTTGACCGTGGTTTCGCCGCGCACCGGCAGGTCGGAGCGGCTGCAGAGCAGGCTCGATGAACAGCGATGCTCGAGTCCGCCGTAACCGTCCTCCTGCAGCATCAGCAGGAAGACGTACTGGTCCAGGTTCTTCGGTCGGCCGAGAAACGCAAGCTGTTCTGCACAAAGCGCCGACAGGTCACGGCAGATCCTGGCCATGTCGACCCGTGAAGTACCGCGAATGGCGATGGTGTGTGGTATGCCGCCGGCTTCGAATTCGCCGATCTGCAATTGCCCTATTTCGAACGGGTGATCGATGAGCTCGGCGTAATCGTCAGCTTCGTAACTGCCGTAGCCGTACTTGCGCGCGCCGCGGGTGCGCATCGCTGTAACAACCCGCCAGTCTGTTCCGATGCCCTCCGGCGGCGCTTCGACGATAAGCTCACAGGGAAGTTGCTCCTGCCCGGCGACTTCGGGGAAAACGCAGGTGCCGTTGAAATAGGCATGTGTGGTATCGAGATGCGCACCGCGCACGCTCGCATCGTGCGCGAAGATCTCCAGCACCAGCGTCAAAGCTGCCTCGACAGGCTCCGCCAGCCAGCTGCTCTTGTCGATCTTCTCCAGCCGAACGTCCCGTCCCTCGGATTCCGCCCGGATCGACACCACGTGCTTGGCGTAGTCACGGATCATGTAGCTGCCGGGAATCCATGCAGGAAGCCTGAACACCTGGCCGGATCGATCGGGCCTCTGCACCTCCAGCGTCACTTCAAAGAGATGTGCGCCGGGATTCGCGGGGCGAATCCGGTAACGGTGTTCCGGCGCTTTCTGTTCCATCGTCATCTGCGCGTGATCTTGCGCACATCGCTTCGAATCGGTTCGTCAAGTTTCAGCGTCAGGCACTTGGCGGAGCCGCCGGCCTTGAGGAACTCCGACAGCCCGATCTCATGAACTTCGAACCCGGCGATCGTCAATCTCGCTTTCAGAGGTGCCGAGGCGCGGTTGAGAAAAATGTGGTGCCCGATGTTGACTGCATTGCACGCGAAATTCCCCGCGTCGGCGGTATCGACGACTATGCGCTTGTGCGACGGGATACGGCTTTCGATGGCGATGCGTGAATCGTAATCGAAGGCTGGCGGGTGATAGACGAGGAAGCCGTCCGTCAGCGGACAGAAACAGGTATCGATGTGATAGAAACGCGCGTCGGTGAGGCGTATGGAAACCACATCGACGTCGAAGAATTTCCGGATCTCGGCATGCGCCTCGATTTCCGTGCGAAAGCCGTAGCCGGTCCAAAGCCACGGGCCGCCGCGGTCGAAGAGGCAATCCCCTGCGCCCTCGAATCCGATCTTCTCGTCGAGATCCAGCAGCTGGTAGCCGTTGTCTCTGAACCACTTCTTGAGGTGCGGTTCTTCGGGGCGTCGTTCGTGCGGCATGAAATGGCTGGCGATGGCCTTTCTTCCATAGACCACACCGGCATTGGCGGTAAAGACGAGGTCCGGCAAATGCGGTTGCGGTTCCATGATGACGATCTCGGCATGAACTGCCAGCGCATCGCGCAGCGTTTGCCACTGATGTGCGGCCAGTTCGAGATCGGGCGTGCCCTCGTGCCCCGCCATCCAGGGATTGATCACGTAGTCCACCGAAAAATGATCGGGCGGACACATCAGGATTCTTTCGCGTGCCGCGGCCATCAGGATTCCTTCGGGCAATTGCCGCACCGGGCCTGTACGGGGATCGGATCAGGACCGCCGCCCGTCATGCGGAAACCCGCGGGTCATTGGTCGTTGGGAGGTGTATCTCCGCGAGCATGCAGCGCACGCTGCCGCCGGCCGAGCGTTCGATATCGTCGATAGGCGCGCTGACGATGCGCGCATGCTTCTGTATGACCCTGATCTGCTCGGCCGATAACGATTTCCGTGCCTGCTCGGACATGGCCAGCAACGGCTTGCCGGAAGGCCTGCGGAGCTCGAGCATGTTGCCTGCAAACGATTCGAGTTGCGCCAGGGTCAGCGGCAGCACCTCGTGACCGGTACTTGCGAGGCTCTTCATTACAGCATCCCGCTGGTCGCGGTCGGGTATCGCCACGTCGCAGATCACGGCAAGCGATTCGCCGACATTCATCAACACGTTGGTGTGATAGATGGCCGCGCCGTCGCGGTCGACGGCATCGAACGCGACCACCTCATAGTCCATCCGTTGCGCAAAGTCGCCGAGTGCGTCGAGGTGGGTGCGCGGTGACAGGCAGGCATAGGCAATGCGATTGCTGCGATCCAGCACCATGCTGCCAGTGCCCTCGAGATAATGGCCTTCTTGTTCGTGATGGCTCAGATCGATGATCCGCCGTACGTCGAAGCCGTGCTCCTCTGCAAGGCTGTCGATGATATCCATGCGCCTTTCGGTACGGCGATTCTCCGCCAGCATGGGGTACAGGACGACCGTCCCATCCGCGTGAAAACTGACCCAGTTGTTCGGGAAGATCGCATCCGGCGTGTGTGGTTCCGGGGTGTCGTCAAATGAGATGACACGGATTCCCTCACCCGCGAGTGCCGCAGCTATAGCCTCGAATTGCCGGGCGGCAGCGGCCTGCTGCTGTTCCGGCGTCGCGCTGGTTTTTCCCTGGAACCGGTTGGACTCTGCCGTAATCGGATTGCTCTGGAATCGCACCGGCCGAATCATCAGGACGGCACCGGCGATCTGCGGCTCTTTATTCCTGTTCATAATGTTCCGAGTGCCGATCAGGTCAGGCGAAATCGTCATGCATTCGTTAGACTGTTGGTCACGACGACGAACCAGAGTAGGGAATTATGCCTGTAAACAAGGCAGCGCTGAAAGCATTCGGCCGCGCGATAGCCAATCCCGCGTGGCCGTGTTTCACCTGGTTCGGCATGACCGCAGGGATTTCGCTGCTGGAATCACCGGCCCGGTTCAGCGCAGACACACTTTCGCGCGCTGCGGCACTGGATTTGGGCCGAATCGTTTTCTCGGTGCTGAACAAAGCGGAGTTGATTGCGCTGGTGGTGGTGTTGGCCATCGTTCGCATCTCCGGGCAGGGCCGCCGATACTGGGCCGAGTGCGCTTTGCTGGCACTGATAATGATCGCCCAGTCCGTCTGGCTGCTACCCGAGCTGTCGGCACGTTCACTGCAGATTGTCGCCGGTGCGGACCCCGGGCCGTCCTTCGTTCATGCTGCCTACGCGAGCCTGGAGTTGCTCAAACTCGCCTTGCTCTTGCTGCTGGGATTTCGCGCTTTGGGAACAGGCCCGACGCTGTCAACGAAACTTCAGGGTTAGGGGACTGACGCATGCCGTTGATAGTACTTTCCGTAATCGTACAGATCGCACTGGTCGTCCACGTCATGCGCAGCGGGCGGCAAACATACTGGATCTACCTGATCGTGTTCATGCCGGTGGTGGGTTCGATCGCTTATTTGATCGTAGAAATCCTGCCCGAACTGCTCGCCGGTCGACAGGCCCGCGGCGCTATTCGCAGTATCAGG
>DATICC010000269.1:0-8987 GCA_035457045.1 Woeseiaceae bacterium
TTCGCGGGCATGGGGTATCCCTATTCCGAATCCGCAAGGGTGGGTGACCTGCTTTTTCTTGCTGGCCAGATTGGAGAGGATGCTGACGGCAGGCTCGTGCCCGGCGGCATCCAGGCCGAAGCCGAGCAGCTGATGTTGAACATCAAAGCTGCACTGGCGCGCCGCGGGCTTGCCATGGAGCACGTAGTCAAATGCACAGTATTCCTGGCAGACATCGCTGAATGGGGTGCTTTCAACGAGGTCTACAAGAAGCATTTCTCGCACCCATACCCGGCACGAAGTGCCCTGGGCGCCAGCGGACTGGCGGCAAATGCGCGCGTAGAGATGGAATGTATCGCCGGATATCCTGATTAGGCAGTTGGCCGATCGCGGCTGCATAACGCCAGGGCTTGATCGCGTGTTTTGGCGCGCCGGCTGCAGCGACTTGTTATGGGGTATCTTCCCGGATTCATAGCAGGCAATAATTTACGAACTATTTCAACCTCTCCAGCCGGCCTTTTCGCTTGACGAGGTCCTTGTAGTTCCATTGAATCTCCCTTGCTTTCTTGATCCATCGCCGCAATTCCGACTTGTTTATTTCCGAGACATCGTTGAAGAAAACGGATGCGTCCTTGAATTTCTTCCCGACGACCTTCAGCCCCGTTTCTTCAAAATCGGCTCCACTCCAGAACATCAGGCGTATGCCAGGCTTCTGCCTGCTGTACCCGACGATTGGATTGCCGCCCAGGAACCACACAGGATGTGCGTGCCATATTTTGTTTTCGGCACCACGGAGGTTAGCGTCGATTTCCCGGGCGAGCAGGTTACAGACTTCCTTGTGATTCGGTTGTTGCTTTTCGTTGTACTTCAGTATCCCCGTGTCCATTTGAGCGTCGAATCTCCTCGATCAGCCGGTTGTGAATGTCCGTTGTATTATTCGGATTCTTCCTGATTGCCTCATCGATGACGACTTTGAGATCCTCGGAAAGCCCGGAGCCATCTCTCCTGGTATGCCACCAGGCCCGGCCATAGGCATTGCCGAAGTACCATGGGGCTTCGTCTGTCACCCTGGTGCGTGGATCCACTTCGGCCAGGCCTAATGCGTCTAGTTGCTCAATATGTCGCCAACTTTCGACAGCGCTCCAAAAAATTGCCTCCATTATCCTGTGATGCTCCGGGGAGACATTCATTGGATCAGACATAGCAGAAACCCACGCTGCGGCACCTTCACCGCCGATAATCTGCATCTCCTGATCGATGACAGACCGACTTTCAGCGCTCATCATTTGGGCCTGGAGAATCTCACTATTCTGATTAAGCTGGAACCCGACAAGGACCAGCCCGCCGATAATTCCAACATTCGCTGCGATCTGAAGCCAGTTAGCCAATCTCTCTGTGGTCACGGCAGTCTCGTTCCCCGTCGCCTAAGGTCGAAGCTCACGCGCACTTGCGGCCGTTCGCCTGGAGCCGCCGCGCAAGTCGCGCTGAGTCGATCGAAGTGTGCGGCTAATGACCATGCAGGTCATTTCGCGTACTTTCCGGCGCCCAGGAAATGCAGGGAAACGTAGGGCTCATCCCCAACCACCCAACTGTCATGAGGTTCCGCAGGCACGTAAAACACGTCTCCGGTGCGCATTTCAGTGACTCGTCCGTCGGAGAAAGCAGCCGTGGCTCGTCCCGAAACTACCATTCCGACATGTTCTACGGTGCAATAGTCCTCGCCCAGTCCAGGACCTACGTCCAGTGACCATTTCCAGCCGGGCTGATACGTCGCACGGCCTATCGTCATTCCACCCAGCGTTACGGTCTCGAACTTCCCCTTCTCGAACTTTCTCACTTCGTCTGGGCTGTCGAAGCGCTTGAGAATTACTTCGAGCATCTGCACACCTTCAATGCTGCCTGGAACCGCAGATCAGCGGCCGGACGACCACGTTTCACCCTGGACACTTGATTGATCACGGACCGCTGCAACTGCAGGTCAGGCGGCAGTGCGCTAGGGTAACTCATACCCTTCCTCGGCCAGTCGTTGCAACACCCGCGTTCCAATCTCGGGCCCGAGGGACTCTCCCCACGCCTGGCCGGCAAGCATTCCTTGCTGTGCCATGATTGGCATCGCCTCGGCTATGCGCCTCCCGGCATCGGATTTGTAAAACGAGACCATGGCCTCAAGGTCCGCACGACTCAGGTGTTCGGCATATATCGGATACATTAATCGCTGAAAGCTCCCTGACTCCATGCTATCGGCGATAGTCGTATTTACTTCTTCCTCAATCAGGCTGTACGCCTCGTCGGGTAGATCCGAGTTTGTGGCCCGCAACGCACCCACCATCTGTTCAACGATTGCCGCACTGAATTGCTGGCCGATCTTCAAGGCGCCCGTCAATTCCAAGACTTCGTCAACCAGGTGATTGTATTCCTCGTCCGCCACTTGGGTGTAAGACGCCGATGCGAGGACGAGAGAAATTAGCGCTATTACGTATTTCATGGGCGTCTCCAAAGTACGGTTTTGTCTGGTGTTGCGGCCTGAAGTGCAGCAGCAGCGGCGGCGCGCAGCGCCCTCTGCTGCATTTTGCTGTTACCCGCGGACCGCAGCTTTGAAGCCGCCGTAGGCCATGCGTTTCATGTCGAACGGCATGTCCATTGGTACATCCATGCCGGCCATTTCCTTCATCACCTTTGCATTGACGCGGTCGCGATGTGTCCGCGATTTGAACACGATATAGGAGAATACGACCGTCTCGCCCGGCTTCAGCTTCATCAACCGCGTGCCCTTGGCTTCCAAGGCGAGCGTGATGGCAGAGAAGCCGGCCAGCGCTACCCCAGCCTCCATTAGCGCGTACAGGTAACTCTCGCCAACCATGACTGGCGTCTCCTAACGTCCAAGTTCACACGCACTTGACGCAGGCCGCCTGGCGCGACAGCGCAACGCGGGCTCGATCAAGTGGCGAGTGCCGCGCAGTGTTCGGCGGCACATGGTACAACATTCAATGTCTGCTCTGTTCGCAACCAGTCTCTCAAACTGCTCAAATTGCCCCTGATATTGGAACTGCTATTGGCGAATCGCGGACTATCGTTCCAATCGTTCCAGCGTCTCATCCAGTATCACCAGGGTCGCTTGCCCGATCCCCCTGAGTGTCCCCAGAGTATATTCTCGCATCTGAAACGCCAACAGCGCCTGTGGTGTGTCGATCCGTTCGACAATCCGGCGGACAGCCTCGTCGTCCAGGTGCAGATCTGAACAAGCCGAATAAGCGCTGTACTCTGGGCAGGCGGCCCGAATCTGCTGGCGCACTGCCTGGGGAAGCCAGCCAGACAGCGCGGCCATATACTCGTCGCGACGTGGATCACGAAGGGGCCCCAGACGCTGCAGCCCGGCATAGGCGCGCTGGATAGCCTGCCTCACTTCAGGATCGGAAATCAGCCTGAGCCGGCCGGTGGACACGAGGTCATCGAAGGTGCTCACATCGAATCCGAGTAACGGGTTCAGACCGAACTTGTAGATCGCAACGATCAGCCGCTGATGATCGTCCGCCGCCATGCGCCCATCGAAAAACTCGTTGAGATCTGGCGCAAAGAGCATGTTTCCATTCACTTCGCGAAGGATTGATTCGAGCACCGCCCTGGCGTCTTTGAGTTCGTCACCAACTCGTTGCAGATACTCCGCTTCGAGCTCTCGTTCCACTCGCCGCTCAGACCAGGCATCAATCGAGAAGGCCAACAGTATGCTGACGACAATCGCGGCGGCTTCTGCACCGATTGTTAACCAAGGAATCTTTTTGACAGTCTCTGCCATTTTATTCAGTCAGCGAGGCGATACGGTCTGCTTTGGGTCAGCAACGGCTTCAGGTCGATAGTTTAGCTCAATGCCCGGTTTTGGGCGGAAAGCGGCGAGTCGCTGGTACAAATTTCTGACTGCCGCCTGACGTTTGACCGCACGGGCAACGGCACGCCTGTTGCCATTCCTGCAAAAGCCGTGACAGGCGCCCGTTCGGCGATTATCACATCGTAGTATCGCGTGATCTCGGGCATAGGTGTTTTTCAGAGCCGCCGAACACCCAGTTAAGTGGCGAAGACGTTCTGGCGACCAAATTGCGTATGCAGCCTGGGTGATAGGTTGCCTCGTCCACTTCAACTGCATGCTATGTGGCGCTTCCTCGAGTGGGAGACCGACTCTGACTAGCATAAACTGTCTCTCGTGAGCCGCAACCTGAAAGTTCTGGTCCTTGGAGGGAAAGGTTTCGTTGGCAGCCATGCTGTCAAGTTCCTCCGCCGTGAAGGCGTTGAAGTGACGGTCGGTACAAGGCAGCCGAGGGCCAACTCGGATACGACCGAAGTCAAGGCTGTCCTGCACGACATGGTCCGGGAATCAGACTGGACCGATTTGGTCAGTCAGTTTGATGTCACTCTGAACAGTGTCGGCATCCTACGTCAACGGCGTGGCGAGACTTATGAAGCTGTTCACCATCACGCGCCGGCTGCCATCGCCGCTGCCTGTAGCAAGACCGGTAAGCGATTTGTCCATGTGTCCGCTGTCGGTGTGCGGCCTGAGGCAAAGAGCCGATTCAATACCTCCAAGCTCCGGGGCGAACAGGCGATCGCCAAGGTGGGAAAAGACTACGTAGTGGCCAGAATTTCCCTGCTCGACGGCGACGGTGGATTTGGTGCTGCCTGGCTGAGGGGAGTCGCCAGATTGCCAGTCTTTATCGTGCCCACTTCAGCAGTGGGTCGAATCGCAGCGCTCACTGCCGACGATGCAGGCGAGGCACTGGCCAACCTGTGTACAAGACCGGACAGCACCAACAGGAAGAATGTCGACTTGGGTGGTGAGGAACTCTACCTTTTCGAAGACTACATCAGAGGTCTGAGAAGGCGCCACACTGGCCACAGAGCGTTAGCGATCCGGTTGCCTGGAGCACTGACACGTATCGCGGCGCACATTTTCGATCTGATTCATTTCAGCCCATTTTCATTCGGTCATTGGGAAATGCTCTGCCACGACAACATCCCACGCTCCAACGACCTCAGGGTATTGCTCGCAAGGTCACCGACGAAGGTGATAGGCAACCAAGCCACATAACGCTTGAGCTCACTGGCATCAAGCGGCTGGACTGAACCATCGCGGATTGAGTCGGGGGCGGCGCTACTCGATGACCTTCGAACGGATGACGTCGAAGAACGGGTTGCACCGCAGCCGGGCCAGCATGTCGAGCGGGACCACGAACGCGCCGGCCTCGCCGCGTGCCGAGAAAGCTCCGAGCGCGTACTTCGGTCCCTCCCCGATTCCCGGGCTCAGCCCGTACACCGGGTCATCGATCGGGAAAGGGATGGCCACATGCCCCAGGGAAATCACTCCGCGCGGCCACTCCAGCGGCAGGGGCGTCACCGCCACCTCCCCGGCGCCGGCCTCGCGCACGTAGGCGGCCACCTTCAGGGACCCCGGCGCGCTGTTGCCGATCAGGGTCACCCGGAAGGAAAGGTCGCGCGCTTCGCGGAGCTTCTCGAGGTAGTCCATAGGAGTCTGTGCAATCAGGCCCTGCAGTGCCTCGATGCGATTCACGTCGAACACCACGAGCTCGTGCCCCCGGGCAGGCAGGAGCGCCAGCAATCCCTGCACTACGTCGGGCGTATTGACCGTTGCATCGACGAGGGAGTGGAACACGGTCACGCGGGGCATGTCGCCGAGGCGCCCTCGAGTGCCTGCGTCCTCGAGTTCGCGCTGCAACTCCTGCGTGACCCGATAGATCTGGTTGCCCGCATTGACCGGGAATGAGTTGTACTTGTACGGATCGTACTCCGGGAGCACGCCGACCCAGTCAGACTTTTCGAACATGGGCAGAAACGACAACGCGGAGATGACGTTGGTCAGGACGGCCAGGTCGGAGATTCCGATGGCAGGCGAGAGGAGAAAGAGCCGTTCCGGCCTGGGCAGCGCGGGATCGTCGAGAGTGCGGACCGAGTAAAGTGTGAGCAGCGCCGCTCCCGTCGAATGGCCGCCGGCGAGGAACGGTTTGCCGGGACCGGCCCGCATGGCCGCATGCTTCGCCGCGATCGACACGGCCGCGTACCAGTCGTGCCAGTCGACATCAAGGAGCCCCGCCGGGATTGTTCCGTGCCCCGGCAATCGCAGCACGATGACATGATAGCCTTGCTCGAAGAAGGTCTCCGCCAGGGCGCGAAAGCTGTACGGGGAATCGGACAGGCCGTGGACGAGGAGCACCGACCCCTTTGGCTCCGCGGGAGCCAGCTCGTACGACCGGTTGTAGCGCGTGTCCAGCGCGAGCTGCGCGGGCACGCTCCCGGGACGGTATCTGCCGAGCGCGAATTGGTCGACCGCCTGCGGGTCATCCAGCAGCCGGGAACGCAATTCGGCGAACAGCCGATCCTCCAGGCGGCGATAGTCCTCGAACGATTGAACGTCGGCACGGCCCGCGTGAAACTCCTCTTTCAGATCGAGCCTGTGCCACGCGGCGAGTTCCGGGAGTGCGATCCGTGTCTGGATCGCGTAGCCGACGACGATTGTTGCGAGCACGCCGACCACGATCGCGAGGACGCGAAGCGACCACTTTGCGATGCGGCGCGTGGCAGTCAGCATGCGGACCCGGGCTGCTCAGCTACGATCGTGGTTGTTCTCATTCCGGTTCTTCCTTCGGGCCAATCGCTTGCTCCCCAGCGGTACACGGCCCATGGTTTGCCTCATGGCTGCGGCGTGTTGGCCGGGTAGTCCTCGTCGAGACGCCAGAACCCCGGGCTGCTCGGGACCAGCGGCCTGCCGTTCGCCTCGCCTGGGTCGCGGTTGTCCCTCAGGATCAGTATGAGGTCCGAAAGCCCCGCAGGGTGGGAGTAGAAGTAACTGTGCCCGATGATGCCAGCCTTGAATTGCGAGCTGACGAAGGCGCTTCCCGCCATGGTCTTGACCCCAGCCCGCTGTTTCTGGACCTCGGTCAGGTCTTCCTCAACGATACGGCCGACGCGTTTCTGGCTCACGAACAGCCATGTCGAAAAGCCGATCGCCTCATCCGATTTCGACATGTACACGGTCAGACGGTCGATCTTGGAGGGGATTTCTTCGGCCGTGACACGTTGCAGGATCGTCTCGAGATCGAGGTCCGGCGCCGCGATGATCACGTTGCCCAGCTTGCGATCCTCCGGCGCGATGTAGTCGCGTCCTCCCCTTTCGATCAGTATCTCGCGCAGCGCCGTCAGGAGTACGTCCGTGCCGCGGCTGTGCGCGATGAAATGTATCTTCTCTATCTCGGGGATACTCACCAGTATGCGCATGAATTCCTTCAGGTGGTAGATCGAGTACTCGCCGGACTCGCGGTCGTAGAAGTAGCCGCGAAGTCCTCCCATGCCCGCAGGCCAGGTGTAAGCGATCGGCACGCCCTGCCGCGGCAGGAAGTGCCATATTGCGGCGATCACGGAAATGGCCTTCTCGAAGTCGTTGTTGTAGCCATGAATAAAGACATAGACGTCCTTCCGTGGCGTCTTCGCGAGGCGTGCTCGCACCTCGTTCCTGAAGAGCTCGGCGACTCGCTCGTGTTCCGCCATGACCCCGGGGTCGTAGTGGATCCTGTTGTCGGTCCAGTCGGCCTGGGTGTCGAACGGCCACGGAGTCGGCGGGAATCGCCCCTGCTCCTCGACTTTCACGAGCTGCCGGCGGAGCGACACCTTTCGCTCCGGGCTCCGCGAGGCCGCGACCAACTCATCCCACGTGACGTTCCTGCCGTACTGCATGACCGCGGAACCGAACGCCATCGATGGGGATCGCCGGTAGTCGTAGGCAACCCCTCCCGGCTCTTCCCCCTCGGCCCTGCGACGGTCCGTGACATAGAGGACATCCACCTGGTTGTTGCGGAACTCAACCGGGACATCCGCGAACGGATTCACTTCGGAATTGGCGTAAAGGTTCGGCGTGGCAACCAGCTCGGACATCCCCCTGGGCACAATCCAGAAGACGTACACGACCACGATGGCCAGCACCGCGGCGACCAGGGTCAGCCATACGTAGCTACGGCGTATACGCATTTACGGCGCACCTTTGCTCAGTGAGTAGATGACGATAACAATTGCAATTCACAGAATAGCTGAGCACACGATCAACGGCAGTACAGCTTGGCCAGTCGCTGATCATACTCCGCTTAGGCACCCATCCGGAGCAACCAGGCAATCCCCGGCCCGCTTTCGTGGATACAGGAGGCCGGCCTCCATTCCAGGGTGCCCGGCACGGCGTACTTCTTTGCCGCGTCGATGGTCAGGGCGAACGAGTCCATCCAGGGTTCCATCCAGTCAGGCCTCGTCCCCGTCTGCGCAAACAACCGCCACCCGGCCTCCATCATGTCAAAGATTACCCGGCCAAGGAGGAGGGCATCCGCCTTTGCGATGCTCTCGGCCGCGTGACGATGCATGTCCTGGTCGGGGATCGTTGCACGGTGATCGCAGCATCCGTCCAGGGTGACGTTGATGGAATGCCGCAGGGGCCGCATTCCGTACTCCTTGCAGCCGCGCTAGGGTTGCAGCGCCGATTTTACTTGCTCAAAGCTCGCGTCAAGGAAAGACACGTTGTGAAAAGCCTCCTTCGCAATCGCTTCCGCCACGGCCTTCGCCTGTTCTGCCGTCTCACCAAAGACAATGATGCGTGTGTTGTGGTCTTCCATCGGCAGGCGTCCATCGTCCTTGGCGGCCCTGATCTCACCCACATCCTTGCCTGGTTTGAGCCCGCTTTGCGGAATATTGCGCGCCTGCGCAATGCTGCCTGCAGCAAACTCCGCGGCCTCTCTGGCATCAATGAACACCGCGGTCCGGTCGTTCTCAATTACATGCCGGAGCGCCTCCGGCTCGATCTGCGTCAACCCTACGAGCGCCCGCCAGGCCGGGATGCCCAGTTGATACCTGCGGACGTTCGTATAACCGGCATCCAGAAGTTCAGCGGCCAGTCGCTTGCTCTTACCGCAAAAGGGCCCGTTGCAGTACAGCACTATCGGGGCCGCTTTGTTGCCACTCACAACGCG
>DATICC010000270.1:0-3409 GCA_035457045.1 Woeseiaceae bacterium
CACGGCCGGTGCAAAGGCCGGCTTCCTGGTGCCGAAAACGCCGTGGGATTTCCCGGAACGATCAAGCTGGCCCGACGACTGGTCAGGCCGCTTGCACGTCGATCTCGACAGCCACGGCAGTGACCTGCCGCTCTGGCGCGCCTGGCTTCCGTACCTGCTGCTCGCGGCAATGCTCGTGCTGACGCGGATGCCGGAGCTGCCTTTCGGCGACTGGCTCAAATCCCTGCGTATCGAGTGGACCGGCATTTTCGGTACCGGGATCTCTGCCGCGACGACACCGTTCTATTTGCCCGCCTCGATGCTCATCGCCGTTGCCTGCCTCACGGTCTGGCTGCACCGCATGCCTGTGCAGCGTTTCGCCCGAGCATTGTCCGATTCTTCGCGCATTCTGCTCGGCGCCGGATTCGTTTTGATCTTCACCGTGCCGATGGTGCGCATTTACATCAATTCTGGCGTGGCATCGGAACTCGAGAGCATGCCGATCGTCATGGCCCAATGGGTGTCAATCAACGTGGGTCAGATATGGCCGTTGTTTGCGCCGACGATTGGCGCACTCGGCGCGTTCATCGCCGGCAGCAATACGGTCAGCAACCTGATGTTCGTGCTGTTTCAGTACGGCGTCGCCGACAGCCTCGGCGTGTCCATGGCCATGGTCATTGCACTGCAGGCCGTTGGCGCGGCCGCCGGCAACATGATCGCGATACACAATGTCGTTGCCGCCGCCGCGACCGTCGGTCTGCTGGGCCAGGAAGGACCGACACTGAGGCGAACCTTGTTGCCGACGCTTTATTACCTGCTGGTGGTCGGCCTGATGGGCCTCGTCGCCATTCACCTTCTGCACGTCGGTGACCCGCTGTTATAAGTATATCGTCCGCTGGCGTTGAGGCGCTGTGGCCGTAGTTTGCCCAATCTGCTGTCTTTCCTTCGATACGCAATTTAGTGGACATGGCACCGGTTTCGCGCGGAACGATCACCTGCCGGCGCAGGCAGGTATACAAACCGTTTGATCATTTTTTCGCGCAGCAGCAACGACGGGCGGTGCGCGACCGTCGCTTCCCGGCGACACTTGTTTGCCCGAAAGTCGCGTGTTAGTTACTCCTTACTCAGTGCGTAATGGAGGACTACAAAATGTTCGAACGAGGGAAAAGGGAAGACGGAACGGACGAGAGAACGGAACTGGCGACTTCCACAACGGCGCGCAGCTCCGACTCGTCAATCCCGAAGGCTGCAAACCGCGGTAACGAATGGGCGGTGATCGGCCGGTCCATCCAGATCAACGGCGACGTACGTGGCAACGAGGATCTGCGCATCGAAGGCGATGTCAGCGGCACGGTCGAACTGCGCAACAGCAATCTGACTATTGGCAAGGAAGGCAAGGTCCGGGCCGACGTCTACGCAAAGTCCGTAACGGTCGATGGCACCACGGAGGGTGACCTTTATGCTTCCGAGCGCGTGATCATTCACGTCAATGCCAACGCCCGCGGCAACATCACGGCGCCCAAAGTCGCCATCGAGGAAGGTGCGAAGTTCAAGGGCTCGATCGAGATGGACCAGGGCGCGGTCGACAAGGCCCTCGGCAAGGCAGGCATGCAGGCCGCGGTGAAACCTGTCGCTGAAGGCTCATCGGGCAAGCCTGCAGAAACCAGGCCTGCCCAGAAAAATCTGATCAAGGAAGCGACCTCGGGTGCGAATCCGTCGGCCGGAGTTCGATAACGGCCAGGAATTCCACGATGGGCCGCGCGACGGCCAGGGCACCAATGGACAAACCGGCGGCGCTCAATGCGCCGCTGTTTCGCCAGCTCATCGAACAGCTCGACGGCAACCGGCGTGTCGTCGTTCTCGATCTCGGTGCTGCAAGCACGCCGATGCTGTCGCTGCTTGGACAGTACCGGTGCCTGGCCGAGATTGCAGACCTTGCGAGTGATGACAGCATCGAACGACTGAACAGCGAGTTGTCCGCAGAAGCTCGCAGCAAGGTTGCGGAATCCGTGCTGCCGAAGCACACCGCAGATACCGAGGTTGACTACGTGTTCTGCTGGGACCTGCTGAATTACCTGAACCCGGAAGCGATCACGGCGTTGGCGCGCGCGATACTGGCCCGCACCCGGCCCGGCTCGCGCGTGCATGCCCTGATTTCATATTCCGACAAGTCCATGCCGGATCGTCCGGCCCGCTTCATTCCGACCGCCGACCTGAAGCTCGTCAATCGCAGCACACAACAACGTGAAATCGCCTCGCCGCGTTACTCGCCCGAGTTTCTCGGCCGCCTCATGCGCGGCATGGAGATCGAACACGCCAGGCTCCTTGCAAACGGCATGCAGGAGTTCCAGCTGCGGGTCAAAAGGTAACTTCCCGCTGCGGTCGCGGGAGCTTCCCTCGCTCAAACACGTTCCTTTGGCGTGACCGTGACGGTACGCCGTTCGCCCCGGGATACGATCTCGATCGCGGTTTCCCGGTCGATGCGCCCGGCATGCAGGCTGCGCAACAGGTCGTCGACACCCGTGATGGTCGCGCCATCGATCGCGACGATGACGTCGCCGATGCGTATGCCGGCTTTCGCCGCCGGGCTCGACGCCTCGACGGAGGCGACGATGACGGCATGTGACTGGCGTAGTCCGGCAATCGGTCCCCAGCGTTTGGGTATGGGGACGGTCTGCGCGCCGACGCCGATGTAGCCACGCCGCACACGGCCGTGACGGATCATCTCCGAAACGACATAGCTGGCCGTGTTGCTGGCCACGGCGAAGCAGATGCCCTGCGCGCCCATGATGACTGCCGTGTTGACGCCGATCACCTCGCCGCTGGAAGCAACGAGTGGACCGCCGGAGTTCCCCGGGTTGAGCGAGGCGTCGGTCTGGATGACGTCGTCGATCATGCGGCCTGATTGCGCACGCAGGGTGCGGCCCAGCGCCGAGATGATCCCGGCTGTGACGGTGGACTCGAACCCGAGCGGGTTGCCGATGGCGATAGCGATCTGGCCGCGCTTGAGGTTGCTGGAATTGCCGAGCTGCACGTACGGCAGCGCAATCGACTGCGCTATGTGCAACAGCGCGAGATCGGTGTGCGGATCGTCGCCGATGACCTTCGCGTCCACGGCAGCGCCGTCGGTGAGGCCGAGACGCACGCTGTCCGCGCCTTGCACCACGTGGCTGTTGGTCATGACGAGACCGTCCGGTGAAATGACGAAGCCCGAGCCGCTACCTCCACGGGACTTGTTCTTGCGGTCGGCGGCCACGTCCACGCGCACGACCGCGGGGCCGACCCGCTCGACCACGTCGACAACGGCATTCGAATAGGCATCGAAGAGCGAGCGATCGGGATTCTCCCCTGCCGGCGAACTCCCGTCCGCCTGCTCGTCCAGCATGAATTTGACAGCGTAATCCGGCATGACCTGGCCCCGTGAGTGAGC
>DATICC010000271.1:0-3832 GCA_035457045.1 Woeseiaceae bacterium
AGGTCCAGCACGAGGCGATCGGGGCCGCGCAGGGTGAAGATGCTGTGCTCGACCGGCCGGCTGAGATCGAACACGACGCGTGTGCGTCCGTCTTCCGACCAGATGCGTATGTCTTCGACTGTGGTCGCGGCCTGCGCGAGGCCGGACGACAGTACGGCAGCGATCAGCACCGACACAACGCAAAACGCTGCACGCACGGCGGCGCAAGCCGCGGTGCCATGCGAATTGCAATGGGTGGAGCGTAGCGTCATGCCGTGTCCGGACCAGGCTGTTGGTGTTATGTCGGCTGAGTATACGATTCTGGAAAAAAAAGCCAATATTCCAGTGAGAAATTATGGAGATAGATTCACTTTTTAAGAATGTTCGGAGACTGGCGTCGCACGCCGTACGAGCTCACTGCCGCGCTGCGAAAGGCCGCTCAGCGTGGCGCTGCGGCCGGCGCCCGCATACTCGAGGTGCACCCGGACATCGGCGTGCTCGAGCTGGGTCCCTGCCCGCTCCGGCCACTCGACCAGGATCATGCCGTCCGCCCAATCGGACCAGCCCAGGTACTGCAGCTCGTCCGGATCATTAATTCGATACAGGTCAATGTGATAGATGACCCTGCCCCCAATCTCGTAGGGTTCGACCAGGGTATAGGTCGGGCTGGGGACCGGCCCCCGGTGGCCCAGTCGCCTGAGCAGGGCCCGGGCAAAGGTCGACTTCCCCGCACCGAGTTCGCCCTGCAACAACACGATCCAGCCGGCGGTATCGGCTGGCAGTGCATCGGCCATGCCCGCCGCCAGTGCCCCGGTCGCCGCCTCGTCCTCGAGGACGAAGGACGCCGTTACGGGTTTACGCAAGTCCGAAGCTCCGGCAGCAGATCGGAGGCCAGCATGCCGCGCTGGCCCCGCGCCGCCGCAGCATCGCCGGCCATCGCGTGCAGCAGCACGCCGCATTGCGCGGCTGTTTCGGCCGGGAGGTGCTGGGCGAGCAGTGCCGCGATTATCCCGGTAAGCACATCGCCCATCCCGGCGGCGGCCATGCCGGGATTTCCGGCCGTGCACAGCCGGCAGGGCCCGACGCCGCCTGCAACGAGGGTGCCGGCACCTTTGAGGACCACAATACCGCCGTAACGCTTCTGCAGCTCCCGCGCGGCTTTCGGCCGGTCGCCCTGCACTTCGGCGACGGTCGAGGACAGCAGGCGGGCGGCCTCGCCGGGGTGCGGCGTCAGGATCCAGTTTTCCTTGCGCAACTTCAGCCCGGCGAGGACCGTCAGCGCATCCGCATCGACGACGGTGGGCAGCCCGGCGGCAAGTGCCGGTTCCAGCAGGGCGCGGCCCCAGTCGCCGGTGCCGAGTCCCGGCCCGATGCCGAGGGTATCGACCCGCCCGAGGATGGGCGCGAGGTCATCGGCTTTGTCGATGGCATGAAACATCAGCTCCGGGCAGCCGGCGGAAATCGGCGCGATGTTCGATGCATGCGTCGCGATCGTGACGCGCCCTGCACCACTGCGCAGGGCCGCCATGCCGGCGAGGCGTATCGCCCCCGGCATGCCGGGGTTGCCGCCGACGAGCAGCAGGTGGCCGAAATCGCCTTTGTGTGCATCGGCCTTACGCGGCGGCAGTGCCTGTTGCAGCAACGAGGCTTCGATGCGGATGAGTTCCGCTGGCACATCGCGCCGGCACTCTTCGGGTATGCCGAGACCGGCAAAAGCCAGTTCGCCGACACACTGCCGGGCGGCACCGAGAAACAAGCCGGTTTTCAGGCCGACGAAAGTGACGGTGAGATCGGCGACCACGGCTTTGCCCATGACCGCGCCGCTGTCGCCGTGCACGCCGCTCGGGATGTCCAACGCGACGACCGGTGCGGCGTGCGCGTTGATCGCGTCCACAATCCCGGCTTGGCTGCCCGAGATGTCGCGTTCCAGTCCGCTGCCGAACATCGCATCGATGAGGAGGTCCGCATCGGCATCCAGCGCGCCCGACCAGTCGCTGACCGAGCCGCCTTCGGCGGCGAGATCGAGGCAGGCGGTGCGCGCATCGCCCTTGAGCGATTCCGGCGATTGCGCGGCGAGCACGGACACCTGGATGCCCTGCTGGCCCGCCAGCCGCGCGAGCACGTAGCCGTCGCCGCCGTTGTTGCCGGGCCCGCAGACGATCTGCCAGCGTTTCGCTTTCGGAAAGCGGCGCCGCGTTTCCTCCAGCGCCGCCTGTGCGGCGCGGGTCATCAACGCATAGCCGCTGATGCCGCCTTTATCGATCGCCGTCCGGTCGATACGGCGTACGCTTTCGACAGAATAGATTTCGACAGGTAAATTCACGCACGGCGCCTCGTAATCCGAGGCAACAATACTGACAGAAAAACGGTGCACAGGTTTGTCCGAGGGCAAGACTAGCGGCTACGAGGATCCGTCAGGACTGGCCGGACGTATCCGCGCCTGGGGCGCCGAACTGGGATTCCAGTCGGTCGGTATCAGCGACATCGACCTGGCCACGGCGGGTGAACGCCTCGCGAGCTGGCTCGAGCAGCGCTTCCACGGCGAGATGGGCTACATGTCGAAGCACGGTGAGCGCCGCAGCCGGCCGGAGTTGCTGGTGCCAGGGACGCTGAGTG
The DNA here is from genome assembly GCA_035457045.1 of Woeseiaceae bacterium. GTDB lineage: Bacteria > Pseudomonadota > Gammaproteobacteria > Steroidobacterales > Woeseiaceae > JAKEGN01. The sequence goes on from DATICC010000271.1 coordinate 2,596, forward strand.
TCATCTGCGCGCGCATGGACTACCTGCCTGCCGAAACGCAGAGTCCGGAAACGCTGCTCGATCACCCGTCGAAGGCCTATGTCTCGCGCTATGCGCTCGGCCGCGACTACCACAAGGTGCTGCGGCAACGACTGCGTACGCTCGCCCGGCGTATCGAAGGGGAGATCGGCCCGCACGGGCACCGGGTCTTCGTCGACAGCGCGCCCGTGCTCGAGAAACCGCTGGCCGAAAAAGCGGGCCTGGGCTGGATCGGCAAGCACACGAACCTGATCAGCCGCGAGGCGGGTTCGTGGTTTTTTCTCGGCGAGCTCTACACCGATCTCAAGCTGCCGGCGGATACGGCCGAAGTGTCGCATTGCGGCAGTTGCCGGGCCTGCCTCGACGTCTGTCCGACGCAGGCCATCGTCGCGCCCTACCAGCTCGATGCCAGGCGTTGCATTTCCTATCTCACCATCGAGTTGCCGGGCAGCATCCCGGTGGAATTTCGCCAGGCCATCGGCAACCGCATCTACGGCTGTGACGACTGCCAGTTGTGCTGTCCCTGGAACAAGTTTGCGAAACCCACCGCGGAAGGCGACTTCCGGCCGCGCCACGGCCTGGACGACGCCCGCCTTACCGATCTCTTCCGCTGGACGGAGGAAACCTGGCTGCAACAAACCGAAGGCAGCGCCATACGCCGCATCGGCTACGAACGCTGGCTGCGCAACATCGCCGTTGCGCTCGGCAATGCGCAATCGTCGCCGCAGGTGACGGCCGCACTTCATGAAAAGCGTGAACATCCATCGGAGCTGGTGCGCGAACACGTGCAATGGGCGCTCGCCCGGCACGACGCGAAACCGAACCGGCCGGTCTCGCCGCAGACCGTCCGCTGATTGCGACACACGCCGATGCCTTATTGATACGAGCGATAAGAATTGACAAATTGAGAACGCAATCACCGATTGTTGACGCAATACAGGTTTTCATTGTGATGGATTTCACAACGGAATCCGGAGTCGCGCGGAGAGCGCCTGGAATGCCTGCCACGGCAAGCGAAAACCAGTCCGGAGCCGGGGAAATACCGCACAGGGATAGACGTGTCAGTAACATCACTCGCCATCAATTCCGACTACAAGCGCTCGCTGCTGTCCGGCCTGGAACTCTTCCACGGCGTCAACCCGGACCATGTGCAGGGGCTGTTGCAGCGATGCGAGCGGCGTGACGTCGCCGAGGGCGAGCTGCTGCTCTCTCCCGGGGT
>DATICC010000272.1:0-4038 GCA_035457045.1 Woeseiaceae bacterium
CCTGCAGTACCCGGAGCAATTTTCCCTGCAGTTCCAGCGGGATCTCGCCGACTTCGTCCAGAAAAAGTGTTCCGCCATCTGCCAGCTGGAACCGGCCGACGCGATCCCGGTGAGCTCCGGTGAATGCACCTTTGACGTGTCCGAAGAACTCGCTCTCGAACAATTCCTTGGGAATCGAGGCGCAGTTGACCTTTACCAGAGGCGCGGCAGCGCGTGGACTTTGTGCATGAATCGCATGCGCCACGAGCTCTTTGCCTACGCCGGACTCGCCAAGGACGAGCACACTCGCCGGTGTCTGCGCAACAGCCTCCACCCGTGCAAGCATCTGCTTCAGCGCGGGACTGTTACCGACAATGCGGCCGAAGTTCATCCGTACGTTGGCCTCCTCGCGCAGGTAGTCGCGCTCGCGCTCCAGTTCTTCCTGCAGTCGGGCATTCTCAGCCAGCGTCCGGCGCAACTCTCTCTCCACCCGGTTACGCTCCGTCACGTCCTTGGATGCAACCAGCATGCGATAGACCTTGCCACTCGCATCCCGCTCGGAGATCGCCGATTGAACGACGTCGATGACTTTGCCGCCGCGCGTAATCATCTGCCGCTCTTCATTGTTGAATTCGCCGTGCTCGATGATCTGTCGCAATTTGTCGTTGCCAAAACGCTTGCGGTCCGCCTCGCTGAAAAAATCCAGGATGGATCTGCCGACTACCTCGTCCCTCGTGTACCCCATTTTTTGCAGCCAATAGTCCGTAACAGTCACGACGCAGGCATTTGCATCCACGGTATGCAACATTGCAGGAGTTGACCGGTACAACTGACGGTACTTCCAGTCGGACCTCAGTTGATCCGACACCTCCATATACAGCGCGAGCGTGCGAACAAATTTTCCCTTGGGGTCGTACTCGACGATCGAGTTCGTCAGGCAGTTGACGACATCTCCATCGCGCGTAAGGAAATCGATTGGCTTTTTCTCGAGCTTCCCGGTGCGCCTGAGTGTCGGCAGAAACTCCGTCTCGATTCGCGCGGCGCTATCCGCGGTAACGAAATCAGCGGGCCGGCCTCCCAGCATTTCTTCCCTCGTGTAACCGAGGCGGTTCAGAAACGCGTCGTTGACGTCGAGGTAACGCCCGTCGTCTCCGATCAGGGTAGCCATGGCCGGGGAGCGGCGAAAAAGCCATAGGTAATCTTCGGCGGTCAACATGCCGGCATTGTATACGGAATTCCGTAGGAAAGTACACGGATTTCCGTAAATCACGGCTTTTCGTTACACCGCAATTACTCATATGTTGTTGTTTGACAAAGCTTTATGGAGTTGGCACGGCTCCTGCAATAGAGCCATAGATTAAGAAAGGCAAACCTGCGCGGCAAATGGTGCCGCGGCAATGACTGAAGCAAGGACAGGACAGTGAACACAGCAACACGCTTGGCGATCAATGCAACCTTACTGGCACTCGGGCTGGCGCTCTCCGGAGCCTGGACCCTGGCCGACGAGTTTGCGGAACCCACGACCGAAACTGAATCCGAAGCACGTTCCGCCACGGCGGACGAGCAGAGCCGCGAAAGCGCCAAGGCGGCTCATGAGGCGGCGGTCAACGAGGCCGTCACGTCGGTCCTCGAGGACACGAGGCTGGATCTTGACATCCGGCTTATCGGCCGCACTTCGATAACGGTAGCTGCCGGAAGGTAGATTTTCCGGCGGATGTTCCGGATATAACGGCGCCCGGATCCCTCTCCCCCGAGGATCCCGGCCGCCGATCCGGATCTGGACCCCGGCCCCTGGCCGGGAAGGCCGAAAGGCCGGCGGCATTACTTCCCCCGTAGTGCCGTCACTGCTCGGGAGCCGGGGACCGCTCCGTGTCGGATCGGCCCGCTAAGGAATTCTGAATTAGTTTCTCCGGCTCCCTTCTTTTTTGCCCGTCACCGGTCAGCCTCCGCGATACTTTTCGGCTTCGCGCCCGCGGTTATTTGCTATGCCGGCACTGATCCGGCGCCGGATCCTCCTGAGCCACAAGCGGGCCCAGGCAAATTCCAGCCCGAGTATCGCCAGCCCGACCGGAATGACGACCAGCGCAGGGCCCGGCGTGACCAGCATGATGACGCCGAGCAAAAGGATAGTGCCGCCCGTGACGCCAATCGCGATTCGCCTCGCAACCTTGTAAGTCACACGCAGAGTTGCATTCATCGGTGCCGTACGGTGTACAGGGGCTGACGATGTTAACAGAGGGTCGCTGCATGGCAAAAACGCTTGTTTTTTGGTAACTATTCCGTAGCCTTACCGCCATGAAAAAGCAGTGCTTTGCCTTGTCCTGCGTGTTGGCCGTGCTCTCGACCATGCCAGCTTCAGCCGAAATGTTGCTGAAGTTTTCGGCCGACACACCAACAGCAAACGTACTGCCCCGCGGTCGTGAACGTGCGCCGTTGCAGCTTCCGGATCTCGAATATCAGTTCCGCATCGATGCTGCTTGCCGCGAAAGCCTCTCCCCGGTTTCATTGTCGGTGGCCGTGGCCGACACCCGCCGGACTTTCACTGCCAAACAGATTGACGACGGTGCGCTGCAGGACGTTCGACTTGTCATTCCGGCCGCGCAGATCGCGCCGGTTGTCATCGCGGATTTCTGTGTAGCCGAAAGCGATACCGGCAACACCAGCCCGGCGGCACCGTCATCCCTTACTGTGCACGCGGCGTTGTCTGCCCAGGCATCGCTGCTTTGCGCCAGCGACGAGGATCGGTCGATGAAATACGCGAGCGCCAGCCTGGACGTTGTCCTGGTCTGTGACCACAGCGGCGATGAGTCCGGGCAGTCGGCAGCTCAACAGAGTCCCGTCGAGTTGTGAGCCAACCGGGGTATCAGCCATCACTCTCGATGGCGAGGTGCAGCCTCAGGAAACCGAGCGTTCGCTGCCAGGCTGCTTCGGCGACCGCCGGATTGTAGTTATTGCCGGTGGGGTTGGCGAAGGCATGGCGGGCATTCGGGTAGATCTCGATTTCGTAGTTTTTCCCCAGCTTTTCCAGCGCAGCCGCAAACGCATTGACGGACTCAACCGTTATGCCGCGGTCTTCCGCGCCGAACAGTCCCAGCAAAGGCACATTCAGAGGCTGCAGCGCTGCTTCGTCGCTCGTCACCTGGCCGTAGTAGATTACGGATGCGTCGAGTTCATCCGGGAACAGCATGGCGGTATTCAATGACCAGCCGCCACCGAAACACCAGCCCAGCGATGCAATTCTCGGCGCGCCTGCTGTATTCTCGAGCCACTCGTATGCCTGGCGAAGGTTGCTGTTCGCATCGTCGGGATTCTCGACCACGCCCAGCATCAGGTTACGGGCTTCCGCCGGATCGGCTGCAATACTTCCACCGAAAAGATCGACGGCAAGAACGATGTATCCCTCCCCGGCCAGACGATCCGCCATGGCGCGAACGCCGTCGTTGAGTCCCCACCACTCGTGTATCACGATGATGGCCGGCAGCGGATCTACCATATCGGCCGGAAATACAAAGTATCCCCTGACCAGTTGTTCATCGACTTCCGCGTAAGGCAAGGTCTCGGAGACGATCGTGCGTTGCGGCGCAATTGACGCAGCCGGACTGGGCGTTGCCTCGTCGCCTGCGTGCTCGTGCGACATCGCATCGACCGTACGCCGGTCTGCTTCCTGCTTCTCCGCATCGGGGGCCACTCTGTCGCATGCAATAAAGACGGACGCGATGCTGGCAATGACCAGTCCCCGGATGAGCGCCCTGCTATGGTTCACGATCATCGACCTGCCCCCTGGTTTCGCTGCGCGCTAGTTTAATCGAAATCCCCTGGCGTGTTCACATCGCCGCCCCATTGCAACCCCGATTCCGGGGCCCGTTCAGAACGCGAGGCAATCCTGGTGCAACAAAGGGGCTGATCCGGACGGGTCTCAATCCCGGTCGTCATCATCCCACGCCTTCAGCTTGCTCCTGTCCACCGCTTTCCATTGCTCGTCACTCTTGCGCGCAAGACGCCACACTTTCGCCAGGGTGTAAACGATCACGGCCAGCACGATAAAAAGCGCAATCGCGA
>DATICC010000273.1:0-2484 GCA_035457045.1 Woeseiaceae bacterium
CCGCTTCAACCAGTACACCGAGATGTTCCGGGTCGACATCCGGCGTGATGCCGTGGCCCAGATTGAAGACGTGACCAGGGCCTTTGCCGTAACTCGACAGCACCCCGGCGACCGACTCCTCGATCCGCCCGGGCGACTCGCGCAACACTGCCGGATCCAGGTTACCCTGGAGCGCGACGGCATCGTTCGTGTAGCGCCTTGCCTCCGCGAGGCTGGTGGTCCAGTCCACACCGAGTGCATCACAGCCGGTTTTCGCCATGTCGGCGAGCAACGCGCCGGCGCCCTTGGTGAAAAGTATCACCGGTACGCGCTGTCCTTCCCGTTCGCGCTGCAGCCCGTCGACGATTTTCTGCATGCTGCCCAATGAATGGCGGCGGTAATCATCGGCTTCGAGGGCCGCGCCCCAGGTATCGAATATCATCACGGCCTGCGCGCCGGATTCGATCTGGGCGTTCAGATAATCGATGGTAGTCAGCGCAACGCGGTCGAGCAGCAGCGCCAGCGTGGCCGGTTCATCCTTTAGTAAGCCTTTGATTTTATTGAACTCGCGGCTAGAGCCGCCCTCGACCATGTAGGTGGCCACAGTCCACGGGCTGCCGGCAAAGCCGATCAGCGGCACGCTGCCGTCAAGTTCGCGCCGGATCAGGCGCACGGCATCGAACACGTACCCCAGTTTTTCCGCAACGTCCGGCACTGCGAGTTTTCGTACCTGTGTCGCAGTCTGCACCGGTCGCCGGAATTTAGGTCCTTCGCCTTCCTCGAAATACAGCCCCAGTCCCATCGCATCCGGGATCGTCAGGATATCGGAGAACAGGATCGCCGCATCGAGCCTGAATCGTTGCAGTGGTTGCAGCGTCACTTCGCAGGCTAGCTCCGGGTTCGTGCAGAGACTCATGAAGTCGCCCGCCTTCTTACGTACCTCGCGATACTCCGGGAGGTATCGGCCCGCCTGGCGCATGATCCAGACCGGCGTCCGCGGTACCGGCTGGCGCAGCAATGCACGTATCAGCAGGTCGTTCTTCGGTGAAATCGGCATGGTCAGAAAACCGACGCTATGGTCTTCTGTATGGCCAAGGCGGCCGCGCGCGGATCGGCGGTGTCGCGAATCGGCCGACCGACGACGATGTAATCTGCGCCGTTTGCAAACGCCTGCGGGACGCTTACGACGCGTTTCTGGTCGCCTTCCGGTTTGTTGTCGACAGGGCGGATCCCCGGCGTGACGACCAGCAGCCGATGATCGATGTGCTGCCGCAGCACCGCTGCCTCGAGCCCGGACGAAATCACTCCGTCGCATCCGGCCTCGAGTGCCCTGCGCGCGCGCGACAGCACCAGCGCTTCGACATCGCAGTCAAAGCCCAGGTCATCCAGGTCTCCCCTGTCGAGACTGGTCAGGACCGTTACCGCGAGCACCTTGAGATCAACACCCTTGTTTGCCGCAGCGGCTTCCATGATCGATTGGTTGCCATGCACGGTTACGAAGGTCGCGCCGCGATCCTGTAACTGCCGCACGGCCGAGCCGACGGTCGCCGGGATATCGAAGAACTTGAGATCGGCGAACACTTTCTTGCCCCGCGCCAGCATCCAGTCCATCAGCTCGAAGTAGCCGCCGCTCATCATCAGTTCCAGCCCTAGCTTGTAGAAACTGACTGCGTCGCCCAGTTTTTCCGTCAGCTGCCGCGCCTGATCGCAGTCAGGCAGGTCCATGGCGAATATCAGTCGCTCGTTGACCGGAATGTCGGATTTGCTCACGGCAGCGTGCTCCGTCGGGTATGCAGGGGCGGCGCATTCTAGCATTACCGCCGCGGCGCCGGCTGGCATCGTGTCGGTGGGAATGTGCCGCTAACCCTTCGCGCGAATCAGTATTTTTTCTGAGCGAGAAAGGCATGGCGCGGCGGCGCCGGCGTGCAGCACGGTCCCGATCATCACGTCGCCCGCAATGCGGGCTCCTACAGCGCAAGTCCAGAGCCCGTGGATCAACTCAGGCGCTCGTACTCGGCGATGGCGAAGCGGTCGGTCATGCCGGCTATGTAGTCCGCGATGACGCGGGCCTTCGTGGCGATGTCGCCTTGCGCTGCACGGGACGAGAACTCGTTCGGCATCTGCGATGGATCATTCATGTACTGTCCGAACAGCGCCTGGACCATCTCCCGTGCCTTGTCGGTCATGCGCTTTACCGTCGCATGCCTGTACATGTTCCGGTTAAGGAAGTTTTTCAGCTCGCGATGCTCCGCCAGCACAGCCTCTGTGAATGCAACCAGCGGTACGGGCTGCGACCGTATGTCTTCTATCGATTCCGGTCGAACCCTCCCTATCGCCGCCTGTGTGTTTTCAATCAGGTCCGTGACGACGCGGTTGATCATACGGCGTATGACTTCGTAGATAAGCCGCCGATCTTCGAGGTCCGGGTAACGCGAGTGCACCGCGTCGAATTCCCTCGCAAACATCGCCTGCTCACGAAGCTGCTCCAGGGTCAGCAGGTTTGCA
>DATICC010000274.1:0-2711 GCA_035457045.1 Woeseiaceae bacterium
TTGAAATAGTGCCCGTGCGTACTGAACTTCTGTACGAGCTCACGACGCGTGACAATTGCCGACAATGGATGGCCGTTGCCCATGGGCTTGCCCATGGTGACGATATCCGGAACGAAACTGTCGGCCTGGTAGCCCCAGAAATTCCTGCCGGTACGGCCGAACCCTGGCTGGACTTCATCGGCAATGAATACGCCACCGGCAGCGCGAATGATTTCCGCGCACTTCCTCAAATAGCCGGGCGGCGGCGCAACCACGCCACAACTCGATGCGATGCTATCGATTATGAACGCTGCAGGCTTGATGCCGCGGTTTGCAAGTGTTTCCAGCGCCTCGTGCACGTGTGCTGCGTACTTTTCACCGGCACCGCTGCCACGATAGCGGCCGCGATAGGTATCCGGTCGCGGTACGGTTACCACGTAATCCGGCACTTCATCCGCGGGGATGTCTTCGGTCGAAATCTCGTAGATAGCTTTGGTATTGCCGTGGTAGGCGTACTCCGTGACGATGATGCCGGTACCCGCGGTGCAGGTTCGCGCGATTCGCAATGCCAGTTCGTTGGCCTCGCTGCCGGTACAGCAGAACATTGCGGTGTCGAGTTCCCGTGGAAACTTGCCGGTCAGGCGTTCCGCGTAGTCGAGCACGTTGCCGTGGAGATAACGGGTATGCGTGTTCAGCAGCTTCATCTGCTTGCAGACGGCTTCGACAACTTGCGGATGGCAATGCCCGACATGCGCCACGTTGTTGTACATGTCGAGGTATTTCCTGCCATCGGCGTCGTAGAGCCACACGCCCTCGCCGCGAACCAGGTGCACCGGATTCCTGTAAAACAGCCGATAGGCCGGACCAAGCAGTTTCCCGCGCCGCGCAAGCATCGCATCGGTGTTTGGTTTCAATCGCCTCCCTCGCAACCATTTGCACGCTTGGTGAAATCCGTTTATAACAGCGTCCGCCCGCCAATGTGCGATGGACCCGAGCGTCTTACGCGTTTTTGCGTGCTCGCGCAATATGCAGCACCGGGTTAAAGGGTGACCTGCGACAACGGCAACTCCTGTGACAGGCAAGTGAGGAAGCCGGGCGCTGGTGTTGGCGCTGTCAGACAAGATATTTCCGCTTTGATTGCGATTGGCCAGAACCAATGGCGCCGGTCGCGGTCAGAGCCCAAAAGTTCAAGAAATCACAGGGGTTTGTTCGTGAAAATGTTGTTCCTGCTGCTGGCCCTTGGCGCCGGCCTGGGTGCCTGTGCTTCAACAGGTACCGAAAATACGTCAACTGAAGAAAACGCCGCACAGGCCGAGCCCGGAGTGCGCAAGGTATGCCGAAACGTGCGCTCGTCGGGATCATCCACCGGCTCACGCGTCAACTCCGAACGGGTCTGCGAAACGGTCATCGAGACCGCAGCGGAATGATGCCGAGGCAGGCTGCTTAGTCGTCCCTGGTGATGCGGCCGGCGATGATTCCCGTGATCAGCAGGAACAACGCCAATGCCAGCAGGAACTCGGGATAGCTTCGCGTTATTCCGCAATAGTAGGTCGATACGATTACGAAGACCTGAAAAGCATTGATCAGGTGGCTTTCCCGTTTCACGATCTTCGGATAACGAATCGTCGAGATCATCCCCAGCGCCAGCACGAACATCCCCACGGGTAGATAGGCATGCAAGGGCAGCAACTCGGCGATTTCAGGGTACGTTGCCAGCACGATGATTGACGTCGACACCAGCCCGCCCCCCGCCGCGGTCGTCGGAATGCCGGCAAACCAGCCGCTGCGTGGCTCCCCTGTCGTCAGGTTGAATCGCGCCAGGCGCATGGCTCCGGCGAGGACGAAAACAGCAACGGAAAGCACCAATACCCAGTAAGCACCGGAATCGACCTCGACGCCGCCGATCTGGATGCCTGTCTGGAAGACCAGTAACGCTGGCGCTACGCAGAAAGACACCAGGTCCGCCATCGAATCGAACTCGGCGCCGAAACTCGAGGTCGCTTTGAGCAATCGTGCAGCGACACCGTCCATCACATCGAGCAGCGCACACCATATGATCATCCACCCGGCCAGCTCGATATTGCCGAGTTGCCCGGTCACTACGGAGGTCAGCCCAAGCACGAGGCTTGCGGCGGTAAAGCTGTTCGGGATGGTGTAACGAAGAATACTCAAGCGAAATCCGCTGATGGCCATTGAATTGCGGGCTATTCTGCATGTCGAGGGCTGCGAAGGCCAGAAATGCTGTGAAACTGGCGGTCTGCCGATTACGGCAGGGTCCTGATTTCATTGCGATTGATTGCCGGTGTACTCCGCCGGCTGCGACCGGCGTGCGGCAGCCAGTCCTGGGCGATCAGGACAAGGACACGGGAACCTACGTAGAATAGGCAGTGCGCAACGTCCGTGCCGGAACGGCGGGCCCGCTCAAACAAATCAATACGCGGTGAATCGAAAATGAAATCCCACAGGTCGGAATTATTGCTCGCCATCCAGCGGCGCTTGAGACGCATCGCAATCGCGCCACTCTCGCTGTTGCCTGCGCAGGCGCACGCCTCGCTATTCCAGGGGGAGACCCTGGATGCGGTTGCGGATGTGGCGGCCTGGGTAGTGCTGGTCGTAGCACCGCTGCTCGCCATAGGCATTTTCCTGCTGGTTCACATCCTGCCGGAGAAGATCGCGGAGAAGAAAAAACACCCGCAGGCCAAAGCCATCCAGACGCTGTGCATCCTGTCGCT
>DATICC010000275.1:0-5521 GCA_035457045.1 Woeseiaceae bacterium
CTGGGTCGACGCCGGTCGGCAAGAAGCTGATGGCGGCCTGCGCCGGGACGGTCAAACGCACGTCGATGGAACTCGGCGGCAACGCACCCTTCATCGTGTTCGACGACGCAGATCTCGACGAGGCGGTACGCGGCGCGATCATCTGCAAGTTCCGCAATGCCGGCCAGACCTGTGTGTGCGCGAACCGGATACTGGTGCAGGACGCGGTGTATGACGAGTTCACAAAGAAGCTGATGACGGCCACGGCCGGGCTGAAGATCGGCAACGGCATGGACGAGGGCGTGAACATCGGGCCGCTGATCAACGAAAAGGCTGCAAACGACGTGCTGGGATTCGTCGAGGACGCGGTTGCAAAAGGGGCAAGCGTCATGGCCGGTGGGCAGCGCTCGTCGCTCGGCAGTTGCTTCGTGCAACCGACCATACTGACCGACGTGAACGACGGCATGCGCGTGTTCCGCGAAGAGATCTTCGGGCCGGTGGCGCCTTTGTTCCGTTTCAGCACCGAGGAGCAGGCGATCGCGATGGCGAACGACACCGAGTTCGGCCTCGCCTGCTATTTCTATTCCCGCGATATCGGCCGCGTCTGGCGCGTCAGCGAAGGGCTGGAATACGGCATCGTAGGCATCAACGAAGGCATCATTTCCAACGAAATGGCTCCCTTCGGTGGCGTAAAAGAGTCGGGGCAGGGCCGCGAGGGCTCGAAATACGGCCTCGACGATTACCTCGAGATCAAGTACCTGTGCATGGGCGGCATCGACAAATAGGCGGTCGCGGCCGGCCCGATCGTTGAGGTCCGATTCCGGCTAGTCTGCTGCCCCTGGCGGCGTATACTTCCGCTCATCCGGGATGGTGGTGAGCATGCTGCAAAGCGAAATCTACGAACGCGCGAGGCTGGCGAGGGATGCCCGATTCGACGGCCAGTTCTTCATCGGCGTGAACACGACCGGCATTTACTGCCGGCCGATCTGTCCCGCGGTTTCGCCGAAGCGCGAGAATATCGCGTACTTCCCCAGTGCTGCCGCCGCGGGCGAGGCCGGATTCCGGCCCTGCCTGCGCTGCCGGCCGGAATGTGCACCCGGCACGCCGGCCTGGAGCGGCACCTCGACCACGGTACGCCGGGGCCTGCGGCTCATCTCCAGCGGGGCGCTGGATGATGGCAACGTCGAGCAACTCGCGGATCGTCTCGGCGTCACCAGCCGGCACCTGCGCCGCCTGTTCGGCAGGCATCTCGGTGCCTCGCCGCTGGCCGTCGCCAGTACGCAGCGCCTGCACTTCGCGAAGCGCCTGATCGACGAAACCTCGCTGCCGATGAGCCGCATTGCGGAGGCGGCCGGTTACGGCAGCGTGCGGCGTTTCAACGATTCCATGAAAGCGAATTACGGCCGCACGCCACGCGAGTTGCGTAACGGCAACTCGCGACGGAAGTTGACGGTCGATGCGGCGACGCTGAGCGTGCGCCTGGCGTACCGCAAGCCGTTCGATTGGCAGAGCCTGCTGCAGTTTTTTGGGCTGCGGGCAACGCCGGGCGTCGAATCGGTAACGGGCGATCGTTACCGGCGCACGGCATTGCTGAACGGATCGCACGCGATCATCGAATTGCAACCGGACAAGGCAAGTGGTCACCTGTTGCTGGTATTGCACGGTGTGGCAACTACGTCGCTGTTCGAGACCGTGCAACGTTGTCGCGAGATGTTCGATCTCGACGCCCCGGTCGCGGATATTTCCGCCGTCCTCGAACGCGATCCCGTGCTTGCCAGGCTTCTGCTGAAGCAACCAGGCGTGCGCGTGCCGGGCAGCTGGGACGGCTTCGAACTGGCGGTGCGCGCGATCCTCGGGCAGCAGGTTTCGGTGAAAGCGGCGACGACGCTCGCCGGGCGCATTGCCTCCAGCTACGGCGACGTGCTGTCGTTGCCCGATGGCGTCGAGCAAGGCGAGCTGTCGCGGGTCTTTCCGAAAGCGGAACGCCTGCGGCGGGCGCGTATCGAGAATTGCGGCGTCATTCGCGCGCGGGCCGACACCATACGAGCGCTCGCGCGCGCCGTGTCCCGAGGCGAGCTCTCGTTCGATGCGAGCCAGGATCCCGAAGAATTCTGCGAGGCGCTCAAGTCCATCAAGGGTATCGGGGATTGGACGGCGCAATACGTCGCCATGCGTTGCCTGAAAAATCCCGATGCCTTCCCGGCCAGCGATCTCGGCCTGATCAAGGCCATCGAACGGCCGTTGCGCGTCACGCCGGCCAAACTTCTCGCCCGCGCGGAGGAATGGCGTCCGTGGCGGGCATATGCCGCATTGTTGTTGTGGGGTTCCGACGCGAACTCCGGAGGATGAAGCGATGTACTACTGTTACCTGAACACGCCAATCGGCGAACTCCTGCTCGCCGGAGACGACGACGCACTGACGCTCGTGAGCTTTCCCGAGGGCTCCATGCGCAGGGAACCGGAGGCGCACTGGATCTACTCCGAAAAACCTTTCGTTGCCGCGCGCCAGCAGCTCACCGAGTATTTCGACGGACGACGCAGGAGCTTCGATCTGAAGCTGCGACCGGACGGAACCGAGTTCCAGCTCGACGTGCTGAAGCAGCTGCAGAAGATTCCCTACGGCACGACCGTCTCGTACCGTGACATCGCGGAACGTGTCGGCCGGCCGAAAGCCGTGCGGGCGGTCGGGGCGGCGAACGGGCGGAACCCCATCCCGATCATCATCCCCTGCCACCGGGTCATCGGCAGCTCCGGCGACCTGATCGGCTTTGGCGGCGGCCTGCCGGTGAAAAAGGCACTGCTGCGTCTCGAGCTGGAAAACAGCCAGTTTGCCGGCGGCCCGCAGTCCGCCGTGGGATAGGGCCGTAAGCCCAGGCCGAAATCTGTCTTGTTTGCGCAACAACTGGCCCCGCGGGTAGCCCTCGCGGGGCGGTCATTGCTTTAGCACACGTACCAATACTCAAAGACTTTCAGTACCATAGTGGCCACACCCAAAGGAACTGTTGTTTTTGCACGAATGCAGGTGGGTGGCGCGCCGGGAGAGGCGCCAGCAGTTCATGCAAATAACCAAAAGGCGGGGACCACACAATGGAAATTCGCAAGCAGCTGGCACGCGGCATCACGCTGTCGGCAATCTTCACCGGACTGGCCTTGACGGGCACTGCCATTGCGCAGGAAGCGAGCAAGGTATTCCTCGAAGAGATCATCGTAACGGCCACCAAGCGAGCCGGCGGCATGGAAGTTCAGGACGTGCCGGTCGCGATTTCGGCGTACAGCGACTCGCAGCTCGACGCCATGTACATACGCGACCTCAAAGCGATCGGCTATTCGGCGCCGAGCGTGCAGCTCGAGGACATCGGCACGGCACGCGGCGTTGCGAACTTCTCGATACGCGGCCTCGGAATCAACAGCTCCATACCCTCGATCGAGCCTACGGTCGGCGTGTTCGTCGACGGCATGTACATGGGCATGAATGCCGGTGTCGTGTTCGATATTTTCGATCTCGAAGGCGTCGAAGTGCTGCGCGGTCCGCAGGGCGTGTTGTTCGGCCGGAACGTGACCGGCGGTGCCGTGCTGTTGCGCACCACGAGGCCCGGTGAGGAGCTTGCCATCAATTCGCGTGTTGCCTATGAATCGGGCGAGAACATGTATCTCTCGGCCGTCGTGTCGGGGCCCCTGACCGACAGGATCGGCGGCAAACTTGCTCTGTATTACAACGACGACGGCGGCTGGTTCGAGAATCTCACCACCGGCAACAAGAACTTCGGCAAGGCCGATACCAAGATCTACCGTGGTGCACTGGATTTCGAGATCACGGACAACATGAACATTTTGTTCAGGGCTGAGCACGCCGATACGGAGGGCGATGGCCCGGCCTCGCAGAACGCCGGTTTCTATGGCACTGACAACTTCGATTTCGGCATCGACGAGGAAGGTTACTACGACACGACCTGGGACCAGGCGAGTGCCGAACTGACCTGGGACGTCGGCCCGGGCGACGGCCAGATCGTCAACCTGCTCGCCTGGCGCGACTACGAATCATTCACGATGGGCGACATCGATGCCTCGCAGCTGTTCTTTTTCCACGCGCCGGCATCGAATTTCCAGGACCAGATTTCGAACGAGCTGCGTTACACGACGAGCATCGGCAATTCCTACCTGACCACGGGTATCTTCTATTTCGCTCAACAGATCGAGTACCGCGAGAATCGCATCATTCCGCCATCGGGCGGGTTCAACCGTACGGGCGGCGGCGACCAGGACCAGGACACGCTGGCCTTCTTCGCCAACCTGGACGTCGGCGTTACGGATGACATCACCCTGAACCTCGGCGCGCGGTACACGGAGGAAAAGAAGGAAGGCAAGATCGGCAATATCCCGCTGGATCGCTGCGAGGTCGGCGGCGGCTGCACGACCTATGACTTTGTGGACGAGCAGACCTGGAGCAGCGTATCGCCGAAGGTCGGCATCCAGATCACGCCGAGCGAATACACGCAGATCTATGCCTTCTGGACCAAGGGATTCCGCAGCGGCGGCTACAATCTGCGCCATACCGCGGTCGCGGTACCGAACGAAGCCTTCGACCAGGAAGAACAGAGTTCCTATGAAGTCGGCCTGAAGAAGGACGTTGCCGGTGGCAGGGTCAGGATCAACGCGGCGGCTTACCTGAACAAGATGACCGACCTGCAGCGGGAGATCAACCTGCCGGATCCGTTCGTCGGTGTCGTGCAGCTCATTCGCAATACATCGGATGCGACCATTGCCGGATTCGACCTGGAAGTATCCGCCTCGCTATCCGACAACCTGTTCCTGCGCGGCAGCTACGGTTATGTCGACGGCAGTTACGACGAGGTTCGCTTCGACCTGAACGGCGATGGCTCGATCGACGATGCGGATCTGGCACTGGAGTTGCCGCGTCTTGCACCGACGTCTTTCGGGGCAGAAGTGATCTACAACCGGGAAATCGGCAACAGCACGTTCTCGGCCCAGGTGAGCGGTTATCATCGCGATTCGGCCGCATACACCGACAACAACCGTGGCCAGCTCCGGGCCGCCGACATGTTCGACGCCAGCCTCGGCCTGACCTTCATGGACGACCGGCTGAAACTGTCGGTATTTGGCAGGAACCTGAAAGACGAGTCGACCATCGGTGGCGATACGCAGTTGCCAGCGACCTTCCCGGGTTCGCCGACCTTTGCAATCCCGGCGTTCCAGGGCACCGGCGCGACCTTCTCGCCGCTGAACAAGGGCCGCACCTACGGTATCGAGCTGCAGTACAAGATGTAGTCTCGAGCATTAGTCAGAGAAAACCCCGGCTTGGTCCGGGGTTTTTTTTGACCGCTAGCCCCTGCTACAGGGTCCGGTTCTGCAACGCGCGAACAGCAGCGGATGCTTTTACGCCCGGCAGCAGGCGATCGTCGTCCTGCAGGGACAGCAGCTTGCTCGTCAGGGGCAGGATTCCGGCCCAGACGGGGATCGCATAGTCGTCCGGCTCGTCGACTGGCATGCCGGCGGATATTTTGGCGGAAGCGGCGTCGATCCT
>DATICC010000276.1:0-2325 GCA_035457045.1 Woeseiaceae bacterium
GCCATTGCCCGATACGTCCTGGTCGGATACCCGGAATCCTGCAGTGAGATTCAGCTTATCGGTAAACAACGGAGCGAGAATTTCACCGCCGAATTCGGTCGTTTTCGTCTGGCCGGAACTCGGGTTCGACTGTCCCAGGCCAAGAGCGTCATTCGTTACGATCGAAATGCTCGGAATGTAGTCAACGGAGTCCTTGCGATAAACCACACCGACAGACGCCTGCACGTCGCCCGCACCCATGGAGAACAGCGTGCCCGTCGCGGTAGCTTCGAACAGATCGCGACGAATATTCAGCGTGGATACGTCATCTGGAGCCAGGAATGCCTGGCACTCGGCGGATATCGATGTGGCGTTCGCCAGCCCGAACGGATTGTATCCGCCTTCGCATAGCGACGCTCCGCCATCGGGCGCCTGCAGCAATTGATTCAGGCGCGAACCCAGAGCCAGGTCGTCGATAAGCTCTACGGCTTCGGTCAGATCGCGAAGCCCGTACGCGTCGAAAGTCCAGTCGCTGAGCCCGAGATCACCCTTCAAACCGACCACGAACTGGGTCGTGTCCAGGTTTTCGTTGTGGGTGCGCTCGCCGATTCCCATGAATCGCTGCTCCAGAATGAACGGCGCGCCAGGGTTCGGACGAGTCGCGAGCAACCCGGCAAGATCGGCGGGAATGAACGGGTTCGTAATCGGAACCAGTGCGGTTGGACCTACGAACGTCAGGTTGAGACTCGCGCTGCCGCTGGTCGATGAGTCAGCGTACAAGAGCTGTCCATAGACTTGCACCGAGTCGGTAAGGTCGTACTCGGTTTTGGCGTAGGCGCTGTACCGCTCGAGCGCTTTCAGGGCAGTTCCCTGCCTGCCTACCGGCTGTCGGACCTCGTTGCCGTTCACAACCCAGAACAGCGTGTCTTCGCCGTCCGGACCTTTGTAGTTGAGCGCGCCGCCAAACTGCGTGAACAGCGTACCGTCGTCATTGAATGCCAATCTGTCCGTGCTCGGGGTACCGGCTACGCCGTAGCTCTGGAACAAAGCGGTGACCGCGGCCTGGTCCGGAGCGTTTCCGCCCGAACGAAATGCGCCTTGCCCTATGAACGAGGAGGGAATGGCGAAACTGAAGAAGTCTCGGTCTTCGCCGCGCAGAGCGCTCCGATCGGTGTATCCGAGGCCGATGACAGCCCGTCCGCGTCCACTTTCGGTCTCGGTACCCCAGATCAGGGACAGGTTCGAAACATCGGCTCCGCCATCAAAAGCGTCACCATACTCGACATTGAGATCCAGCCCCTCAAAATATTGCGCCGACTGAAAGTTGACGACCCCGGAAATGGCTTCGGATCCGTAAACCGATGAAGCACCGCCGGTTAGCACTTCCACGCCCCTTAGTATGCCCATCGGGACTATGTTGGAGTCGACCACGCCAAACTGGTTGACCACTGGGAGTCGGCGCTGATCCATCAGCACCAGGTTCCGCGTGCTGCCCAATGCGCGCATGTTGAGCGTCGCGCCGACACCGCCGCCAATTGACAGTGTTCCCGCAGTGGCGCCCTCGGTGAATTGCGGCATCGTATTGAGAGTCTGCTCGACGGTCACCGCGCCAAACTCCTCCAGTTCGGCTACAGAAATCGTCACTACCGGGCTGGATGACGAGTAGTCCTTTCTGACTATTCTCGATCCCGTCACCATGATTTCCTCGATGACCGGCTCGTCTGTCGCACCTGTCGTCGTCTGGCCAAACGCCAGGCTCACGGTCGAAAGTACAACGACAAAACCTCTACTGACTGCCAAGAGTATCGGCTTCACGGTTAGCTCCCCCAATGTCTGTAATCAAATCGAATCGGTGAATTCGCTTAATGTACGAACTAGTGAGTATAAACATCGATTTGCCGTAAAATCAACAAGCGGGGATCGCACGCGCATTGCGGATCCGCGGATGACACCGGTTACCTCCACAGCCGCAGCTGGAGCACTCTCGATCGTGAAGTGTCGTGTCGGTGTGTGAAAAGCAGGACACACTCGTCGATTGCACGGCGGGCACAATACCTTCGAGGTCAGGGCAAGGTCCGGTACGCGAGGCAATCGGACTGGTACGAGCCGACCCACAGGCGCTTGCCGACGATGACTGCCGCTGACGCACCGTTGAACTCAGGATCCGGCGGCGAATACGCGATGATCCGGAAATTCATCGACTCCGGATCGAGTTCCGCCACGACCGTTCCCCGGTGGCACTTCATCTCGTCGGCCTTGCCATCAATGACCTTGCGCGTGCCGCCGCAGGCGGGCTCATCGTAAACCATGCCGGCCGTCAGCAGGCGTCCGCCATCCCAGTGGATG
>DATICC010000277.1:0-4673 GCA_035457045.1 Woeseiaceae bacterium
TGATACAGAATCGCTTCAGGCATCCCCTCGCTGCACCAGAACCAGGCTCCTGAGTCCGCGCCGTGCCTCTGCTGTTGCGCATGACGCTTGGCAGCCTCAGGGATCTAACGCCGGTTGTGTTGGTGCTCCTTTTCTTCCAGGTTGTCGTACTGCAACAGCCGGCCTCCGAGCTCATCGGCCTCATCGAAGGCGCGATCCTCGTTCTTCTCGGCCTTACTCTGTTCGTGTACGGGCTCGAGCTGGCGCTTTTTCCCATCGGGGAAGCATTGGCCAATGCCCTCGCCGAAAAGGGCAACTTCACGCTGTTGCTGGTGTTTGCATTCCTTTTGGGTTGTGGCACCACGATTGCAGAGCCGGCGCTGACGGCAGTAGCAGCGGAGGCGGCCCGTGCTGCTGCAGCGGGAGGCGCCATTGCAGACACTGTTGCAGCGAAGGCGGGATACGCCATCGGGCTGCGCGTGATCGTGGCGCTTTCCGTCGGAGTTGCTCTTGTGCTCGGAGTAACGCGGATCGTATTGGGTTGGTCGCTACCTCTGATGGTTATCGGCGGCTACGTTCTGGTGATCGCCATATCGTATGTCGCGCCGCCTGAAACAATCGGCATTGCTTACGATTCCGGTGGTGTGACGACGTCGGTGATTACGGTGCCACTGGTGTCTGCGCTCGGAATCGGCCTCGCATCATCCCTGTCGGGTCGCAATCCGATGAGCGACGGCTTTGGCATGATTGTCTTGATCCTACTGACACCGATGATATTCGTCATGGCATACGGAACACTGCTGGCATGGATCTGATATGGACATTCCTGCGCAACATTGCCGACACGGCGCTCGATGTGCTGCCGGTTGCCCTTTTCCTGCTGTTTTTCTATCGCGTCGTGCTGAGTCAGAAGCTCGTCAACAGGTCGGGTATCCTGGTCGGTCTCGCGTTTGTCGTCGTCGGTTTGACACTGTTACTGCAGGGTCTCGACAAGGCGCTTTTCCCGGTTGGAAGGATCATGGTGGAACAGCTGACAAACCGTATCGATACGGCAGAAATTTCCCACTGGTCGAGCTACTATCTCGTATATGTCTTTGCATTTTGCATCGCATTCGGTGCGGCATTTGCGGAACCGGCGCTTGCCGCCGTCGCAGATCGGGTCAACGAAATTACGGGCGGCGCGATCCCTGTCAGCGGACTCAGGGTGGCTGCAGCGCTCGGCGTCGCGATTGGGGTCACTGTGGGCTGCGTTCGCATCGTTACCGGGATCCCTCTGCAATGGTGTCTCGCGGCCGCCATCATGATCATCACCATCCAGTCATTTACTACACCGCGCACAGTCCTGGCCCTCGCATACGATACCGGCGGGGTCAGCACGACGGCCGTAACGGTGCCCGTGGTGACCGCTCTCGGACTGAGTCTTGCGGAGCAAGTGCCGGGCCGAAGCCCATTCATCGACGGCTTCGGCCTGATTGCGTTCGCCTGCCTGTTTCCAGCGATCACAGTGCTTGGATACGCACAAATCACCGCGTTGCTTGAAAGTCGTCAAATGAAAAAGCGCTTGGCTGCCGTATCCGCGGATGCAGCCAGCAGGGAGAACTGACATGCACTTCAAACTTCTGGTTGTGTTCCTGGAAGACCGCAAGACGGACATGGTCATGGACGCCGCACGCAAAAGCGGCGCGACCGGCTGCACGGTGATTCATCACGCGCGTGGCGAGGGCCTGAACAAGCCGACCAGCTTTCTGGGGATGTCGTTGGCCACGCAGAGGGATGTGCTCCTTATGCTGGTCGAGGAACACCTGAGCCGCCGCATCCTCGAACATATCAGTGAAGTTGGAGAATTCGACGCGAAGCCCGGCACCGGGATTGCCGTTCAGATCGACGTGGAGGATGCAGTTGGCGTTGTGCGCCAGGCGGAGAAACTGACGCATATTGTGGAGGGCGAGTTGTGAAGAAAGGCGATATTACGGTCCGGCAGGTGATGCGCAAGAACGTCACCATTGTCGATGGCAGCATCAATGTCATGGAAGCGATGCGCATCATGAAACGCGTTGGCGCAACCAGCCTGATCGTCGAGAAACGCGATGAGAATGACGAGTACGGGATGGTGCTGTTTTCCGACATTGCGAAACAGGTGATTGCAAGGGACCGCGCGCCGGAGCGTGTCAACGCGTTCGAGATCATGGCCAAGCCGGTGATATCAGTTCGACCGGAAATGAACATCCGGTATTGCGCACGGTTATTCGAGCGTTGCGGCATCGGCCACGCGCCGGTTATAGACGAAGGGAAAGTTGTAGGTATTGTCAGTTACTACCTGCTGGTACTGGGTTCGCTGGACCTGGACTAGCAATGTCGCGGAGCGCAAGCGGCACCAGCATACAGTTTGTCAGGCTTTCGAATGGCCTCGCTTTGTACGCTTGGAAACCTGAGAGACTGTGCATCGGCACCAAAGCCGGTTCGGAGATACCATGACCCTTTTTGTTGTTGCTATAACCGTCGTACTGACGGTTTCGTTCCTCTGTTCTGTTTTCGAGTCGGTGCTGCTGACGACGAGCGCGGCGCAGGCTGAGGCATTTGCGCAAAAGCACCGCCACGCCGGGAGCTGGATGACGGCGTTCAAGCGCAATATCGACAAGCCCATTGCCGCCATCCTTATTCTGAACACCGCCGCGCACACCGTTGGTGCGGCAGTGGGCGGCGCGACCTACGTCGAGGTGTTCGATCCGCAGACTCTTTGGCTGTTCAGCATCGTATTCACACTGGCCGTACTGCTGTTCACTGAAATCGTTCCGAAAACGCTGGGTGTAACGTACACCCGACAACTGGCCCTGCCCGTCGCTTACGGCATTCGCTTCATAACTTTCGCGCTGTATCCGATCGTCCTCGTCAGCGAATACATCACCCGTGCCTTGCGCAGGAACACCCAATCGCCGATAACCTCGGTTGAGGAGATCCGGCTGCTGGCCGCGCTCGGCAGGAACGAAGGCGCTGTTGGCGTGCGTACAGCGGCGATCATTACCGGCGCAACGTATCTGAAGCAGCTGACAGCATCCGATGTGATGTTGCCGCGGCAGCACGTTGTATTCCTTTCGTCGAAGATGAGCCGGCGAGAGGTGCTGGACACGCTTCGCGACAGCGGTTACAGCCGCTATCCGTTTGTCCATGGCAACGAGATCGATCAGGTCGACGGCATCATTCTTGCCAAGGAGCTGCTTTACTGGCTGCACGACCATCCCGATTGTGCAATCGATTGGTCATCCATAGTTCGGGAACCAATATATGTTGCGGAGGGCACCCCTTTGAATGTGCTGTTGCGGACTTTCCAGGACGCACAGGTACACCTTGGCATCGTCGTCGATGAGTACGGCGGTGTCGAGGGCGTGGTCAGCCTCGAGGATGTGATCGAGGAGATCGTTGGCGAGATTTTCGACGAGGGAGACAGCCTGGTCGAGGACATGTGGGTGCAGGAGGACGGGTCCCTGCATGTGCGGGGAACGGTCGAGCTGCTGAAAATCTGCAAGAAACTGGATATTCCGTGGCAACCCCAGGATGAGGTATCCACCGTCGGCGGCCTGGTGACGGAACAGCTTCGGCGCTGGCCTGTGCGCGGCGACAGCGTGCAATGGAACGGCTGCCGTCTGGACGTGTTGCAGGCCGGTGACCGCCGGCCGGAAATGATCTCGGTCCGGCGCTTGCCGCAGGGCAACCTCTTCGATATCTGATCGCTGCGGAAATCGGCAGCCAATGAACGAGACTGCCGAGGACCTGTCAGGACAGCGAGTGGGCAACCGGAGAATCGAAAGACCGTTGTCGCGTGGCGGTCATGCAACCGTTTATCTCGCTCATCGGGACGACGGCCAGTACGAGCAACGAGTGGCATTGAAGGTCCTGCGGCGCGGACTCGATACCGACGACGTCATCGCTCGCTTCCGAGCGGAACGCCAGGTCCTGTCGTCGTTGGAACACCCGGCTATAGCGCAGATCATGGACGGCGGCACGCTCACAGGCATCCCGTTGTGCACCGTGACATCAAACCGTCAAATATCCTGGTCACCTCTGAGGGCCGCGTATCTCTTCTGGACTTCGGCGTTGCCAAATTGCTCGACCCGGCCGGATTCCCCGGTGCCCAGGCACTTAAGCGGACAGGCATTTCGCTGCTGACGCCCGGCTACGCCAGCCCCGAGCAGCTTGCCGGGAAAGCCGGGCGTATATGGAATCCGCGGTACAGAAACTTCGCAAATCGCCGCAGAAGTACGCCCAGGATCTCATCCGTGGCTGCGTATAAGCCACTGTTGTCAAAGGCCTGTGCACAACTCCGGATCGCGAACTTGCCGCAGCCGTGGCCGCCGCAGGATTTGCGTGGACAAAACTGCCGGAAATTGACTCGGCCGAGGCGCCGGGGAGCCGCGCCGGTTGCCTTGCAGCACTGGCCATGGAGGCCCAGGGCCGGATCGCCGGCGCCCGGCAAAGGCTAGAGGAATCCAGGGCGCTTTGGCTTGCGGCCCGCCAGCCCGCCCCCTTCCCGGCGCTTTGCGGGCCGACGGTGACAACAAAAATGCACGGAATTGGCAACAATTCGCGATACAATGTCCCGTCCAACCGCTCCATGGAGTCTCCGGCCTTTTGACCCGATCCTCTCGCAAGCGGAACTGAACCAATTTAAGGAGGTATCGTGGGCAGGAAACTTTACG
>DATICC010000278.1:0-11176 GCA_035457045.1 Woeseiaceae bacterium
CCAGGTAATCGAGTACCTCCGCGCATTCCTTTACGGTCGCATGGGCTGGACGCAATTGAATGCAGTGCTGATCATTTCGGGGGCCTTCGGCGTTTTCGACAAGGAGGTCGTGATCCAGGCCGGCGGATACCGGTCCGACGCTATCGGCGAGGACATGGAACTCATTGTCCGCATACACAAGTTAATGAAAGCCGCTGGACGTCGCTACAGGATCACGTTCGTGCCCGATCCGATCTGCTGGACCGACGCGCCCGAGGACCTGCAGTCACTGCGCAAACAGCGTATTCGGTGGCATCACGGACTCGCACAGTGCCTGGCCCTGCACCGCAGTCTTTTCTTTGATCGGCGAGGCGGCGCAGTTGGCTGGCTAGCTATGCCGTTCTACCTGGTGTTCGAACTATTGGGGCCGGTAGTCGAGCTTTGCGGTTATGTGGTCATGACGATTGCCGCCATCGCTGGCTGGATACCGTGGGAAACCACGGCGGCGTTCTTCTGCCTGGCAGTCGGGCTGGGACTGCTTCTGTCCACCAGTGCCCTCGTACTCGAGGAGATGTCGTTTCACGTCTACCCGCGGCTCAGCGACCTGTTCCTGCTGTTTCTTGCCTCAGTAGTGGAGAACGTGGGGTATCGCCAGCTGACTGTTGTCTGGCGTCTGCGCGGACTCGCCAACTGGATGCGCGGCCGAACGCCAGTCTGGGGCGTGATGAAAAGGTCCAGCAGCCTGAGCCAACCCTGAAGCGACGAGTGTCACCATGCAAACTCATCCCGATATATCCATGTTTCGTTTCGCGCTGCTCGTTTTCCTTGCTGGTTGCCTGGCAGCGACCGAAGAACCCGAAGATTCCGGCAGCACGGAAATTATCAGCGGCTTTACGCCTGTTGAGGTCGCTGAGCTGGTCTACGATACGTCGTATCGTGTGCCGCCCGGTTTTTATGTGGATGAGCGCGCTGACAGCGATCAATCCTTCACACTTCATCACGTCAAGGACGAATCCAACTCTTACGAAGTCTGTACGGACGACTTCAATGAAGCAATGAGCCTGGAGTCCGCCGACAATGATGGGCGCTCCGTAAATGGCCTGTACGTTGGGTCGTATGAAAACTCGCGATACTTCGAGTTCATCCGGGAACTGTCCTACCCTGATGGTATTGGCAACGTTCCCGAGCCGACTTCGCCGGGCTACGCGCGGGTATTCAAGTGCAGCTACGTCGACCGTGCGGGCGTGGACCGACACTTGCGGGACGGGTACGCAGGTCGACTTGTTGCTGCGCCCCTGACACTCGAGGTTGCGAAGAATCTGGTCGAGTACCTCTGGCAGTTTGCGTTTTTCTGGCAAGGACAGGCGAAGGTGCTCGACACGCGTTCCGCTTCACTGGCTGACTCCTTTCGGCACGGCCTCATACTGGGAATCCGAACGGGACAAGGCGTTGGCAAGTGCGATCGCATAGACGTGTTCGAGTGGCAGTTTACGGCTGACCGAACGACCGGAGTACTGGAGAAATCGTTCATCGCCCTTGCAAGCTTCGAGGCAGAGCTGCTCAACGGGGCCCCCAGGATTTGTCCCGGCGGCTCCTAGGACAGCCGTGGCATGTTCTTGCGCAGCGAACGCCAAACGGCGGCATTGGAATTCATCTGCCAAGTGTCCGCAGGATTGGTCGATTTCCGTGAACACAGTGTTTCTACAGGAACCATGGAACAGTTCCACATAAGCCGGAGCGCGATCCCGGATCATCTTGGGGAGCGGAGAATGGTCGTTTCGCGGAGCACGAAAACTGAGTATCGGTACACCTTCATGACGTCCACCCTGATGAAACTCATTGGCGGTG
Organism: Woeseiaceae bacterium; assembly: GCA_035457045.1. GTDB lineage: Bacteria > Pseudomonadota > Gammaproteobacteria > Steroidobacterales > Woeseiaceae > JAKEGN01. The sequence goes on from DATICC010000278.1 coordinate 1,828, forward strand.
CGCAGGTTCCGAAGGCGCCTGCGGCGCGGTCCGACAAGGCGCTGACGGCGCTGCTGGACCGCGCGCTGGCGCGGGTCGGCAGGCTGGAGGCTGTAATGGCCGTCTCCGGCGGTACCCTGCACGATGTCAACAATCTGCTCACCGTGCTCTCCGGCAATCTGTACCTGCTGACGGAGGCAGTTCGAAACGACCCGGGTTTGTACGACAAGGGGCGCAGGGCACGCAATGCCACCGAGCGTGCGAGCGCGCTGATTCGCGAGGTGCTGACGTTTGCCCGCGATCCCGAACAGAAAAGCAGTTCCATCTGCCCGGCGAACCACGTGCTGGCACTGGAGCCTTTGTTGCGCAGGGCGATCGACAAGAGGCACGATTTCACGATCGTGCACAGCCCCGATCCCTGGTCCGTCCTGGCGAGTCCGGCACAGCTGGAAAGTGCGGTCACAAACCTCGTGCTTAACGCCCGCGATGCCTTGACCAACGATGGCAGGATCCGCATTCGCATCGAAAACCGGTCGATCGATGCTGCTGCGGCGAAAAGTCTCCAGGCGCGTGCGGGCGACTTCGTCGTTGTTTGCGTGGAGGACACCGGGGTCGGCATTCCCGAGTCCAGGCTGGCCCACGTCACCAAAGCGCTCTATACGGACAAACCGAGCGGGCAGGGTAGCGGTCTCGGACTTGCCATGGTCAAACGCTTCGCCGCCGCCTGTGAGGGCAGGTTGCTGATCGAGAGCAAGGAAGGCGTCGGTACGGCTGTCAGCATCTGGCTGCCCAGATGCGACAGGCCGCCGGAGCTGACGGCCAACATGACGCTGCCGTTGTCGACCCTGGCCAGCGGCGACGAAACCCTGCTGCTGCTGCTAAAGGACGAGGAAGTTCGCTCTGCCATACAGCAGATTCTCGAGGCGCTCGGCTACACGGTCGTCCTGGCGAATGGCTGGTCGGAAGCCGCTGATCTTTGCGCGGCCGGGCAGCCGATTGCTGTTGTCGTTTGCGAGCGATCCACCGGTGATCAGCCTCTTGTCGAACGCTCGATGGCGGCCTTGCGCAAGCTGCGGCCCGCGGTGCGACAGCTGGCTGTACTGACACCGGGCATCCCGAAATCCGTCGCCGCTCCGGATGCCGATGCCTCGCTGTACCGGCCTATCGCGGTACTCGATCTGGCGCGCGCTGTACGCGCCGCTCTCGGAGACCGGTCATGACCGCCAACGGCCTATCCGAGGAACGATTGCTGGTACTGGATGATACGGCCGACATTGCTGAACTCGTCGGCGCTCTTGCGGAGCAAGCCGGCTTTGTCGCAACCGTGACCACCGATGTCGACGCTTTCAACGCGGCGCTGGAGCACCACCCGCCGAACGTAATCGTACTCGACCTGCAAATGCCGGGGACGGACGGCATACAGGTGCTCAGGCAACTGTCGGCTAGCGGATCGACAGCCAAGATCCTGCTGCTGACCGGAATGGATCAGCGGACCATTTTCAGCGCCGAACGTTTCGGGCGCCAGGCCGGGCTGAACATGCTGGGGGCCATGTCGAAACCCTTTGAACCGGAAAAGCTGATCGCAAGGCTCTCATCGGGCCGCAGCCTGACCGCGAAACTGACTTCCGCGGATCTGGGCGCCGCCATGAACGACTCGACGCTGATCCTCAAGTATCAGCCCGTCGTGCGGCGCCTCCGGGATCGTACCTGGCATGTCGAATCCGTCGAGGCGCTGCCGCGCTGGCAGCACCCGGATCTGGGCTTGCTCAGCCCGGGCCAGTTCCTGCCCCTGATCAGCTCGGACCGCAGCGACCTCATGCGGCATCTCACGGATTTCGTACTGCAGCGGGGAGCCGAGCAGCTTCGGCACTGGCAGAGCAACAGCTTGCATCTGGGCTTACGCGCGAACGTACCGGGAGGTCTTATCGCGGATGCCGATTTCCCGGACCGGCTCGAACGCTTGCTCGAGGAGCACTGCGTCGACCCTGCGTTGCTGACTCTGGAGATCAGCGATGCGTCATCCCTCGGAAAATCGCGCGAGGGTCTCGAAATCCTGACGCGGTTGCGCATCAAGGAAATTCGCCTCGCGCTGGATGATTTCGGCTCGCCAGGGGCGGCCATGCAGGATCTCTACGTGCTGCCAATCAACGAGGTCAAGGTGGACCGTTGCATCACTGCTGACATAGTCGGTGTGCCCGGTGCCTCCATGTTATTCGGCGGATTGATTGACCTGTCGAAGCGCCTTGGCATAGCCTGCTGCGCGGAGGGTGTCGAAAGCAACGAACAGCTCGACTTGCTGGCCGATCTCGGGTGTGATTTGGCTCAGGGCTTTCACATCGCGACGCCGGTGCCGGCGGCGGAGATACCTAAAGCCCTCGCGAGCTGGACAGCCGAGTCGAAAGGCAATGCGGGTGGCGTCCGCAAGGCGACCCTCAGTTGAGGACTTTGTAGCCCCGGCCACGCAGGCAGCGCTTGACCACGTCCTGCTTGACCTCGTCGGCGTCCAGGCCCGAGCGGGTCGCGCCCCAGATGCTGCCGTAGCCGGCTCCCTCGGCGGCGTTCCCGCTGATGGCCCCGGTCGCGGCGCCGACCACGGCACCGCCGGCGGCGCCTTTGGCGACGCCCTTCTCCATGTGGACCTGGTCGGCATAGACGCTGCATTCCTCGAGGTCCGTTTCGTACCTGGACATGTCGACGCCCTTGGTGTCGACGATGGGCTCCGGGTGGGCCGCGCATCCTGCGAGGACCGCCAGTGCCGCACCGACTGTCGCCATTCCCTTTATCGACTGCCTCATCGTCCTGCCCCTTCGTTGCTGCTTTGTCACGCGGTGCAGCCATTCTGCACCAGGAAACACGACCCGCGTAGCCGGCTTGGCTTCCGCAGGCACCTGGGCTACAAATGCCCGTAACAATTAACGCAGTCGCGGGCCGCCGGTTGACCTGCAGCGAGAATCAAATGTCCGCTCCCAGCCACGACTCCACTGCCCGCGCCATACTCTATGCGTTCCTTGCCAACCTCGGCATTGCGATTGCCAAGAGCTGGGCCGCCTGGCTCACCGGTTCCGGCAGCATGCTGGCAGAGGCCATACATTCCTACGCCGACTCCGGCAACCAGGTGCTCCTCTACCTCGGGCTGAGGCAGTCGACCAGGGCACCCAACGCCGAACACCCGCTGGGCTACGGCAAACTGAACTACTTCTGGAGCTTCATCGTCGCGATGCTGTTGTTCACGCTGGGCGGACTGTTTTCCGTTTACGAGGGGATACACAAACTGATGCAGCCCGAGCCGCTGACCATGGCCTGGGTCGCGCTTCTGGTACTCGGGGTCGCCATCGTTCTGGAGACCTTTTCCTTGCTGGGTTGCCTCCGGGAGGTGCGGCATATCCGGGGCGAGCGTCCATTTCGCGACTGGCTCCGGCATACGCGAAATTCGGCACTGGTCGTGGTACTCGGCGAGGACATAGCCGCGCTGGTCGGACTGGTGCTCGCATTCGCTTTCGTGTCGCTGGCGGCGTTGACAGGCAACACCGTGTTCGATGCCATCGGTTCGATTTGCATCGGCATGGTGCTGCTGACCATCTCCGTGTTCCTGGTCGTGCGTGTCCAGTCGCTGCTGGTGGGCCGTTCCGCCGACCCGCAAATTCAGCAAGCCATCGCGGAAATCATCCGCCGGTACCCGGACATCGAGGAGGTTTTCAACACCATAACCATGCAATTCGGTCCGGACACCATGCTGGCCGCAAAGATCCGTTTGAAGTCCGGTCTCGATATCGACCGGGCCGTTGCGTTGATCAATGGCCTGGAACAGGAACTCAAGGCACACATTCCCGAACTCCGCTGGTGCTTCGTCGAGCCGGACACAGCAGATTGAGACGTGATTTGCAAAATGCTGTGCTCTCTTTCGCGGCGTGCCTTCAGGCGCTGTTCTGGAAAATGTGGACGTCCCTTTGCGGAAACGGAATGCTGATGCCTTCCTTGTCGAAACGTTTCTTGATGGCTTCCGTCAGTGCGAACTTCGCGTCCCAGTAGTCCGTGGCATTGACCCAGGGCCTGACCACGAAATTGACACTGCTTTCGCCGAGGTCCGACACCGCGATCTGGCATTCCGGGTGGCGAAGTACGCGAGAGTCGGCGCTGGTCACCTCCTCCAAGGCCCTTCTTACTTTGTCGATGTCGTCGCCGTAACTCACGCCGACTACGAGATCGACACGCCGGGTAGTATTTGCATTGTAGTTGGTGATGATGCTGCTCATGATCTGGCCGTTCGGAATGATGATCTGCTTGTTGTCCGCCGTTTGCAGGATCGTCGTCAGTACCTGCACCTGCACCACGGAGCCCGCAACCCCGGCGGCTTCCACCCAGTCACCGACCTTGTACGGCCGGAACAGGACGATCAGTACGCCGGCGGCGAAATTCGCCAGTGAACCCTGCAGCGCCAGGCCGACAGCGAGACCTGCGGCACCGATCAGGGCAACAAGGGAAGCGGTTTGCACGCCGAGTTTGGTGATCGCGGCGATGATGACGAAAGCCATCAGGCCCCATTGCACCAGGCTGCTGACGAAGCTCACCAGTATCGGGTCGACCGACTGGCTCTCCATCACCTTGCGGACGCCCCTGGTCAGTATCCGAGCCACCGTGCGGCCGACATAGAAAATGACGATGGCGGCCAGCAGGTTGAGCCCCAGGTCGAGACCCGTGGTCTGCAGTTCGCCGAACAATTTGGCCCAGTCGATGTCGAGGCCGGGTATTTTTATTTCATTCATTGACTATTTCCTGGCGTTTGTTCTGCATGGAATTCGGAGCGGGAAAGTATACCGAAAAGCCAAGGCACGAATTACCGTGACAGCGCCGGGGCGCAGCGGATGCTGAAAGAATCCGTAGGAGCGCGCATTTCGCGCGACCTCGCATCGCCTGGTCGTGCGCTGTAGGAGCCTGCATCGGACACGATGCGATTCCCGGTCGAAACCCCTGTAGGAGCCTGCATCGCAGGCGACACGGAGCATCAAACCTGGCGTAATTCTTTCATGGAGCGTCTCATTGAAACAGATGCCCCACCGCGAGATTCCAGTCCATCGTGTCACCGGCCATCCAGTTGGGCAAGCAGGTGGTGTCGTCGATCTCGATGTCCTGCATGCGCGAGACCATCCAGTCCTCGATGGTTGCATCATCCGGCAGCTGGGTCGCGCGAGATGCGCGCTCCTGCAAACGTGCTGGCGCGGTCCATCATGAGCCCCAGTTTCTTCATGCGAACTTGCTTTTACAGAATGCCGCGATTGTCGCAGTACAGCGACAGTTCGTGTCGTGAGGCAATCTGCCACAGCGAGAACAAAAACGTGCGTTGAAGTGCAATAACACCTGCCGCGAGCGCGCCGATAGTCATCGTGTGTTTTGTTAACTCTTGCTTGACGTATGCAATTCCGGCGACCAGACTGGTTCTTGCTGTAAACGGCAAACCTGTCGAAAGGCAGGGACGCAAAGCTTCCGGTCTAACGGTGAAAAACCCAGGACAGCGGGGTCGCCAGCGAAGGCACCATTCTGTGAGCACACCAGAGGGTTCGCCGCCGCCGCACTATCCCGAGTTGTCGTTTCGCCCTTGCCCGGAGCGTTGCATTGCAATGCCGTCCAGCTGCGCAACGCTCTGGAAAGGAGAAAGGTGATGAAACTCGAATTGGCAAGACCCGCATGTATTGTCGGTGGATTGTTGTTAGTGCTCCCCATGGCTGGCTTCGCCGACAAGGGTGGCAAGCCGAACCAGCGAAGTGAAGCTACGACCGCCGCGTGCCTCGTCGACGACGATACCGTCCACGTCTATTCGTGCAAGGCACTGTCGAATGTCGTCCTGTGGTGTAACGGTGTGTACGTCAAACACGACGACATCGCCGGGGAAATATACGACGGGGAGTTCGACTGCAGTACGGAGGGCGAGGATGAGGAAGTATCCGGACCCATCACAATGGTGGCGATCAAATCGGGTAGCCTGAAAAACACCACCGTTGATGGCGCGCCACCCGGCAGCGGTATTTTTCTCGGCGGACTTTTGTCCTGCGCTGACCCTGCCTTCGAGCCACCCTCACCCGATGTATGCGACGTTGAGGTGCCACCACCACCAGAAGAGGAACTGAATTAGGCGAGATCATGCCGTAATCGGTCGCCCGCAGTGCGGGCTCCTGCAGGGGGCCGGATCGAGTCCAACGTTTCCGCGGTAACGCAGGAAATGTAGGGACTGGCGTCGCCCGCAATGCGGGCTCCTACAACGGGACGTCATCAATGGCCTGGCACGCCCTGATAGCCGGGTCGGAAGCGGTAGATGTAGTAGGGCCCCTTCGATCTGATGTAGTCCTTGCTACGCAGGACCTGGTCCTGGATGGCACTGTCGGTGAGGTACAGCCAGCCGTCCGGTCCAAAACTCAGGCCATCCGGCCAGCGTATCTTCGATGAACGGATCAGCGTCTTCGGCAATTGATCCCTGCCGACAATCACGACTGCGCCGTGCTCGATGTCGGTCAGGTAGAGATTGCCTGCCAGATCTGCGCTCATGCCGTCACTCAATGGCTTGATGCTGAATCGTTCCACGGCGTTTTCGATCTGCCGTTGCGGCAAAGCGGGGTCTTGCAGCATCTTCACCGGAATGCGGAACAGGTCGTCCTTGTTCAATGCGCCGTAGTACAGCCACTGGTTCCCCGGATCCAGGGCCAGTCCGTCGACACCACCCTTCAGGGAGACGAGGCCACCGAGAAACTGCATATCCCGGGTCGGCGTTCGGATCAGGAAGTTGCCCGCCTCCACGGATTCGTGCGACTCGAGTACCCGTCGTTCCCGGCGCGTGGCGAGTTCATAGACGACGATGGCCGGCCGCTTGCGCCAGAAGCTCGCGTCCGCGATGAATACGAACTCGCCGTCGGCGCTGACCTGCAGATCCTGAAGGAAAGAGCCGGCCCGTGCGGCCTCGCCGCGAAACCGGTGATCGTGCACCAGTTCGCCGCTGTCGAGATCGAAAGCCAGCAGCCGGGCCGTAGCGAATCCGTGATTGCCGTGGTCGATGGTCCACAGGCGGTTCTGCCGATCGATAACGACACCGAGTATCGTATTGAAAAGATGCGGTTGCACGGTGCCGCTGGGGTAGGGGACCGCAGCTCCGTCGACCCACTCGAGCAGCTTGTTGCCCTGCGGCCTGGATTCGGGATGAACCGTGAAGAAGATGCGGCCATCGCGATTCACGGCGACATTGCCGACAGGTTCCGGATATTCCAATACCGTTTCGAGCTGCGACTCCGGGAGCAATGGCGGCGTCGACAGGTCCGTATAGGGTTCGCCGCCGCCGTAGCGGATTCGCAATACCGCGGCAACCAGCAAAGCGATGCTCGCAACGAACAGCAGGAAACTTTTCAAGACCCTAATCTACTCCGGACCCCGATCGAGGCAGCGCAAATACTACAACGTAGATGACGGTCAGTCGCGGCTTTACAGAGCCACAAGCCATGCGACGGCAACTATGCCGATCGTAGCCGCTCCGCAAAGCCGCTGCAGTGGCACACTGGCAAGAAATTTTTGCATACTGGTAAGAATAATTCCCACGGCAAAGCCACAGACGAATCCGACGAGATGTGCCCCGATGTCGGTGTTCTCGTCGCCCGTTCCGGTATACGCGAGCAGCGCGATACCGCCGACAATCGGACCAATGCGGTATGGCCAGCGATCCTGAACCATGAAACGCGCTCGCCAGACATAGCCTGCCAGTATGCCAAGCGCGGCAAAAACGGCCGTGGATGCACCGACCGCACGGTGCGCCGCATCAAGTAACAGCGTGTTGAGCAGATTGGCGGCAAAAGCCGATGCGAGGATGGCGAGCCAGGCGATGCCTGAGCCCAGCAGCCGGCCCGCGAAATAGCCGAACAAGACGCCGAACCCGAGGTTGCCGAGCAGGTGCCGCAGCCCGCCGTGCAGGCTCAGAGCGGTTATTGCCCGCCACCACTCGCCGTGCCTTATTAGTTCCCCGTCGATGCGGCCGGCCGCGAACCAGTTCGCGCCGAAAGCAGATTCACCGGCGAGCCAGGCAACCAGGCACAGGACCAGCAGATACACCGCGACACCGGCGATGCCGTCCTGGTAGCGTGGTATCGGCAGAGCCATTCGTTTGCGCTTTGGTTTGTTCTCCTGTTCGTATTGCCACAGTTCGAATTTCGCGCGTTCCATTACGCCGCGTGGCACGAGCAACGCCGAAACGACCTCGGCGGTAACCACCTGGTAGGGAATGCCGAGTGAGTGTAATACGAGCGCGCGGTCCGACACCGACTGTCGATCAGTCGATTCGAATACTACTGCGAATTCCTCAAGCATCTGTTGCGCCGGATTCCCGCAGGACCTGGGGAAGCACCTGCGACAGGGTTTCAGCACATCCGGCCTCTACCTTGCAGTCGGCGAGATCGTCGGCGCGGGTTTTGCCGCGATTGATGATGGCGAGCGGCTTACCGGACTCCGCCGCAAGCCTCGCGAAGCGGAACCCTGACCAGACCATGAGCGAGGAGCCGATGACCAGCAGCGCGTCGGACTCGGCGAGGTGCTGGCGAGCCCGTTGCACGCGATCGGGCGGGACGGATTCGCCGAAGAAAACCACGTCCGGTTTCAGCAGGCCGCCACAGATGCCGCAGTCGGCAATTGCGAAATCGGCGGTTAGATTGACATCCAGCACCGCATCGCCATCCGGTGCGAAGCGCGCGACATCGGCTTGCCAGCCCGGATTGAGTGCGGACAGGCGATGCTGCAGGGTGTCGCGCCGCGAAATGTCACCGCAGCCAAGACAACGCACCTGGTGCAACACGCCGTGCAGGTCGACGACATTGCGACTGCCGGCGATGCGATGCAGATTGTCGACGTTTTGCGTGATCAGCAGAGACAGGCGGCCGCATTGCTCCAGTGCCGCCAGCGCGGCATGCGCTGCGTTCGGCCGCGCGCGCGATATCCGCTGCCAGCCGGCGAAACTTCTTGCCCAGTAGTACCGACGGGTCCCTGCGTCCCGCAGGAAGTCGCCAAACTGTACCGGCCTCGAATGTTTCCAGTTACCGTCCTCGTCCCGATAATCCGGAATTCCGGAGTCGGTGCTGCAGCCTGCACCACTCAACACCATGAGCTTGCGATGTTTCCGCAGGAACCGGCCGAGCAAATCCACTGTAGTCATAAAAGACAATAAAATCAAAACGTTACAGGATACAACGCCGCTTGCCGGCTGCACAGAATGCTTCAGCTTCGGTTCAGCCTGGCGGGATCACAATCATCGCCGTTACTTGGGCAAGCGTCATTTCACTGTATGGGCAACTTCAGGAAAATCTACTTCGGCCTGGCCTTGGTGTCCGCCGTATTTCTGCTGATCCAG
>DATICC010000279.1:0-5138 GCA_035457045.1 Woeseiaceae bacterium
CAAGACGCATCATGTTGCGCACGGCGCTCGCCATGTCCAGGGCCGTGCCGGCCAGGGTACCGTGCTGGTCGCGGCAGACACCGTCCACGACCTCGATGGCCTTGTCGAGCAAACGGAATCTCGTCACCGACGAACCCACCGGCGGCATTGCATCGCTCACGAGCATGATTCGCCCAGGACCTTTGCAGCGCACCGCGATGCGCAATGAGACCGGGCTGACGTGATGGCCATCGGCGATGACGCCGCACCAGCTGTCGCGGTCATCCAGCGCGGCGCCCACCACCCCGGGCTCGCGCGCACTGAGTTGCGACATCGCATTGTATAAATGGGTGAACCCGGACAATCCCTGCTCGAGTGCAGCGATCGTGTCTTCGTAACTCGCATCGCTGTGGCCGGCGCACACGATAAATCCCATTTCGACCAGGTTACGGATGAAGCCTGGTTCCACCGCTTCTGGCGCAAGTGTGAGCACGGTCTTGCCGTTCCGCACAGGCCGAAGGCCGGACATGGCCCTCGCCGTCAGCTGCCGCAACTTTTTCCTGTCGTGTACGCCGCGTCGCTGCGGGTTGAGGAACGGTCCCTCGATGTGCACACCGAGGACTCCGGGCACGCCCTCGTCTATAGCTTCCTCCACTGCCAGCAAGGCGCGATCCAGGACATCGAGCTCGTCGCTGATCAGGGTCGGGAGGAAACCCGTCGTGCCGAACTGGCAGTGCGCTTTCGCGATCGCCCTGATGCCGTCGATGTCCGGGCTGTCATTGAACAGTATGCCGCCGCCACCGTTGACCTGGGCGTCGATGAATCCCGGTAGCAGGAGCTTTCCATCGAGATCGTAAACGTCGACGCCGGCTGCCGGTACTTTCTCCCCGGCAACGATTCCGGCTATCAATCCGTCCTCAACCAGCACGGCCAATCCGTCGCGGAATGTATCCCCTATCAGTGCTCTGCAATTGACGAAGGCCTGGGATTTCATGGCGTTCAGATCGTGGCCGTCACTTTTTGCAGGAACGGGGGCCGATCCGGGTCCAGCTTGAGCCGGACGGAAAGATTGTTCGCCATGCGGTAGAAACTGAGGATCCGAATCAGCGGCTCGATTGCCGGATGGGCGGAAGGCGTTGGCAGGTTGACCGCCCGGGCATGCCGCGCACCGGCGGTTATCAGGGACACGTTTCGCTTCGCGAGTTTGTCGATCAACTCGTCCAGGCCCGGCTTCGTCCCGTCATTCTGTGCGAACACGAGTATCGGGAACGCCGCACCGGCGATCGCAATGGGACCGTGCAAGACTTCGGCCGAACTGAAAGCTTCTGCATGCAGTCCGCAGACTTCCTTGAACTTGAGGGCCGCCTCCTGGGCAATGCCGAGGCCAACGCCACGCCCCAGCACGAACATGCTGTTGCACGCTGCGATGCGTTCGATAGCGGGAGACCAGTCGCTTTCCCAGGCTCGTTGCAACAGCCCGGGCGCATTCTTCAATGCGGAAAGCAATTCGCTATCCGATTGCCAGGCGGAAACCAGGTGCGCCAGGGCCGACAACGACGCAATAAAGGACTTTGTTGCCGCCACGCTGGTCTCAGCGCCGGCACGCAAAGGCAATACCCTGTGCGCCAGTTCGGCCAGCGGCGAGCGTTCGACGTTCACCAGCGCGACGACGAAAGCGCCACCCTCTTTCGCCGCGGAGGCCACGGACAGCAGGTCCGGGCTTGCGCCCGACTGCGAAATCACGATGCAGATACTGTCGGCGAAATCCATCTTCCTCTTGTAGATCGAGTGGATGGAGGGGGCTGCCGATGCCGTGAATAATCCGGTGCTGCTCTCGAACAGGTACTTGGCGTAGGTGGCCGCATGATCGGAACTGCCTCTTGCGCAGGTAATGATCATGCGCGGGCGGCGCGCCCGCAGCTCCTTACCGATGTCGGCTACGACCGTTGCATTGCCGTCCAGCTGTGCCTGGACCACGTCCGCTGCCTGCGCGGCTTCTGTGAGCATTATCGACAATTTGTTCGCAACCCGGGTTCTGCCCGACGCGCTCAGGTGGCACTGAGTTCGGCGACGATATCGTAGGTATCGCCGCGGTAAAAAGACTGCGAGTACTCGATTGCAGTGCCACTGTCGTTGTAGCCAACACGTTTGACCAGCAAGCCGGCGTCCTTCGGCGCTGCTCCCAGCAGCTCCGCCTGTTCTTCGTTCAATAGCAGCGCGCTCAGTCGCTGGAGTGCGCGAACCGGGCGATTGCCCGTTTTCTCCAATGCTACGTAAAGGGAATTTTCCACCGCATCCAGCGAGGGCAGACAGCTCGCCAGGATGGTGGCGTATTCGATGGACATCGGTGAATCATCCGCAAGGCGCACGCGGCTGAATCGATACACGTGGGTGCCCGGGCTTGCGCGCATGGTAAGCGCCTCATCGGGACTCACGCGACCGGCGGACCGGCTGATCCAGCGACTGCTCGCGGTCCTGCCGCGAGCCTGCATCTCCTCCGAAAACGACGTGAGCTGGGCGAAGTTTTTTTCCACTTTCGCCCGGACGAATGTGCCGGAGCCGTGGCGAGTATCGAGGAAGCCTTCGCGCACCAGTTCCTCGATCGCCTTCCTGACGGTGATCCGCGATACGCCAAACTCCTCGGCCAGTTTTCGCTCGGGTGGCAGGGCTTCGTCCGGAAGCAGGGTCCGGTTGGCGAGATCGTCGCGCAGCGCCGCCTGGATCTGGCGATACAACGGCTGGTGCCGGTCGCGGTCGATTTTGCGTGCTCGGTTTGCCGGGTGGCCCACTGGTTTGCTCCCACGCTGAATCTAGCTACTGTACTATAACCAATATATAACCACTATTTCTATATCTGGCCCAGATAATTCTCTAGGAATCACTAAAACTATTGTTATTCAAGGAATTATGGACAGGCTACCCGAAGTAGGCCAGAGGGCTGGCTTTTGGACTGTATTGGTATTATATTCTGCCAAAGTTGTCCGAACCAATGCGCGTATCAGGCGCGCTCAAACGGGTACAAATTTCCTGTCAGGGGGAACGCCATGAATCTCACAAGATCCACCGCTCTGGGCACCGCCATCGCTATTGTACTGTACGCGAACAACATGCCCGCGCAGGCCCAGCAGTCGCAAACGCAATCCCAATCCCGCGGCTCGGGCGACGACGTTATCGAGGAAGTCGTTGCAACCGGCTACCGCGCCAGCATCGCAAGCTCCCTTAATGCAAAGCGCATGGCCGATGCTGCCATCGACGTCATTACTGCAGAGGATGTCGGCAAGTTTCCGGACCAGAACGTAGCTGAAGCTCTGCAACGAGTACCCGGCGTCGTTATCAACCGGGAATTCGGCGAAGGGGAGCGGCCAAGCATTCGTGGCACGGCCCCGAACCTTACGCGAACACTCTTGAACGGCCACGCGCTGGCCACAGCCGACTGGTTCATCCTGGACCAGTTGAACACGACACGCAGCTTCAATTACCTGATGCTGCCCTCCGACATTATCGGCCGAGTCGAGGTCATCAAGAGCTCACAGGCCAACATCGAGGAGGGCGGAATCGGCGGCGTCGTCAATGTACAGACACGAAATCCGCTGGATCTCGATCCGTTCAAGATTTACGTGAACGCGCAAGCACTCTATACGGACCTTGCCGACAAGACGGAGCCGCAGGTGTCAGGCCTCGTCAGCTGGAAGAACAGCGATGAGTCTTTCGGCATCATGGGAGCGCTGGTGCGGCAGGAACGATCGGTGCGCCGCGATGGCGTGGAGGTCCTGGGCTATTTCACGACCGACGCCGATCCGGGCCCCGGTACGCAGGATGTTCTCGTGCCCTCGCTCATCGGTTCGGCGCTTTTTGAGCAGGAACGTATTCGCACCGGAGGCAATATCGGCGTGCAGTTTCGCCCGAGCGACAGGCTCGAGTTCAACCTGACCGGCCTCTACTCAGAGTTCAGTGCCGACAATATCAATCAGAACTTCCTGACCTGGGGCAATCGCGCCATCGGAAACGGCGGAACCCTGACCAACGCGACCATCGTGGACGGCACTGCAGTGGCCGGAACGATAGCTTCACTCAACGGCGGCACTTCCGATTTCGGCGCTGTATATGACGCGATCCAGCGCGATGCAACGGCGGAGTCGAGCAACATCGACCTGCTGACCACCGTGCAGTTCAACGACCGGTGGTCCGGGTCTGCCAGGATCGGGACTACCGACGCCTCCGGCAATACGGACGACCAGCCATTCGTCGAATTCGGTGCCCCGGCATCGTTCGACTACGATCTGCGCGGGTCCTCGCCACAGGTAACGTTTACCAACATCGACCCGACCGATCCGGCCGACATGATCTTCATCTTCAGCTCCTTGCACCAGATAGAGAATGACGACTCTGAAGACTATGTGTACATCGATGGGAACTATGAATTCTCTGGCGACGGCTGGCTGAGCTCGTTGGACTTCGGCGTGAAAGGAACCCGGCACGAACGCGAACTGGTCTTTAACGCCACCACCTATGGCGGCTTCCACGTTCCGATCAACACGACACCGACCAGTACATTCGCAGGAGGGCCTACCCCATCCGATTTCCTGGATGACATTTCCGCGTCGGGCACTCTCGATTCGTACTGGCAGATCAATCGCGAAGGCACGCGAAGCCTGCTGTTCGCGAATCTCGCCAATACTTCCCGGATCCTGTATCCGCAGCAGAGCTTCTCGGTCGACGAAGACACGCTCGGCGGTTACGTAATGGCGAATTTCTCGAGTAACCAGTGGCGCGGGAATTTCGGTGTGAGGATCGTGGAGACCGACCAGACATCGCGCGGTAATGTTTCCAGCCCAACCGGCCAGATTCAGAACGCTTTCGGCAACTACGATGCGGTGACCGACAACCGTACCTACTCGGATGTACTGCCGAGTGTCAATGTCGTCTACGAATTCAACGACAGTATTCTTTACCGATTTGCTGCGGCGAGTGTCATGACCCGGCCGGACTTTACCGACATCACGCCGCGGGCCAGCCTGAATCCCGGCGCATTGACGGGTACCAGCGGCAATCCGGACCTTGACCCCTACCGCGCGAACCAGGCGGAAGTCGCCGTCGAGTGGTATGGCGGCGACCAGACGGCGGCGTCATTCGCAATTTTCTACAAGGACATCGAATCC
>DATICC010000280.1:0-7784 GCA_035457045.1 Woeseiaceae bacterium
TCCGCTTAATTCCCGTCATCCTCCTCCCGGTAGCCCGCGCCGTGGCTTCGTCGCGGTAACCGACTCTTCGCGCGATTCGTCCGCTTGGCATCACAAGGGCCGTCGCGGGAGATGCCGATTACGGGAACCAAGCCGACCGAAGCACGCGAGGCCGCCGCGGGGAGGGAAGCTGTTTGCGGGAATTAAGCGGACCGAAGGGCAATCGGCCCACCGATTCTGGAGGCCCCTTTTGGTGGATCGCCGATTGATCTTTAGTAACTCGGCAGAACGGACGCAGGTTCGATCAGTGGTGTGGAGACTCCGGCACCATGGTGCTCTCGCCGAAGAACTCGATGCGGGTCAGGAAGGTGTAGTCGCCTTCGTAGGTCATCAGCCATATGAATATGAGTATGGCTATCGGCGGCAATAGGATTGCCATCTTCAGTGCCAGCCTCTCCCATTTCATGTGCATGAAGATGGCCACGATGAAGCCGGCCTTGACCAGCATGAAGATGAGAATCAGCGACCAGCGCAGGTTCCCCTGCAAATGCAGGTAGTCCACCAAGTAGGAGAAAAAGCTGACAACGAACAGCAATCCCCAGATCCAGAAGTAAATACTGAGCGGATGTTGTTGTCCTTCCGTGCTTGCCATTTGCAAGAACTCCCGTTTCGTTACCAGAGATAGAAGAATGCGAAAATGAACACCCAGACGAGGTCGACGAAGTGCCAGTACAGGCCAGCGATCTCGACGATCTCGTACTTGCCGCCTCGCTTCTCGTAGAAGCCGTTTTTCACGCGGAACGCAATCACCAGCAGGTAAATGACACCCGCGGACACGTGCATGCCGTGGAATCCGGTGATCATGAAAAAGCTGGAGCCGAACTGCGCCGCGCCCATGGGGTTGCCCCAGGGCCGCACACCCTCGTCGACGATCAGCTTGGTCCACTCGAATGCCTGCATGCCTACGAAGGTCGCGCCGAGCGCGGCCGTAGCCACCATCAGCCAGAAGGTCTTCGTGCGGTCCTTGCGGTAGCCCATGTTCACGGCCATCGCCATGGTGCCGCTGGAGGTAATCAGCACGAAGGTCATGATGGCGATCAGGATCAGCGGTATCGGATCGCCACCAAATGACAGCGCAAACACCTCGCTCGGATACGGCCACGGATCCGTGGTCGACATGCGAACCTTCATGTACGAGATCAGGAAGCAGCTGAAGATGAAGGTGTCGGAAAGCAGGAAGATCCACATCATCGCCTTGCCCCAAGGCACGTGGAACGCCTGCTTGTCGCCGGCGAAATCCCCTGCTACACCCTTCAGGCCCGGGGCCAGTACTGCTTCCGACATATCTCGCTATCCTTGTTCAGGTCGATAACAACAGGCCAAACAAAACTATCCACACCAGCAACAGGTAGTGCCAGTAGACAGTGCACAGTTCGATGCTCAGGCGAACGCCATCGGCTTCCGCACCGGTCCAGACCTTGACCGTCGAACGGGCCCACACGTAGAGCCCGCCCAGCAGGTGCAGTCCGTGGACGGCGGTCAGCAAATAGAAGAAGGCATGCGCCGGATTGCTCGTCATGTAATGGCCCGACGCATTGAGCCCTTGCCAGGCCAGCAACTGCCCGCCGAGAAACAGAACGGTCATCAGCCCTGCGATGGCCAGTCCCGGCTTCAGCGCGCCCTTCCGCCCCGCGACGGCCGCATTGCGGGTCAGCTGGTAGGCGATGCTCGCCATTACCAGCAGCGCCGTGTTGAACCACAGCAGGTTGGGTTCCGTAACCGGGCTCCAGTCGTGCATGTGCATGCGCATCATGTACGCACTGATGAACAACGCGAACAGTGACGTGGCGACGCACAGGAACATCGTCAGGGCAATCGTCTTCGAGTTCGAATCGAGCGACCGCCCGGATACGGCATCGTCCGCGGCGCTGGCCACCCACGGCTGCGTATTCAGGGTCTGCCTGAGCAACCAGCCGATGATCGTCGCCATGATGGCGGCAAGAAAAACGAGCGTTATCGTCATGGCAGCGCGACTAGTGCTTCACACCATGATCCCGGCCGACAGGCGCCTTGCTCGCCGGCACGTTTTGCGGAATGAAGTCCTCGTGGTAGCCGGGCACGCTGTAATCGTAAGCCCAGCGATGCACCACCGGCAGCTCATGTCCCCAGTTGCCGTGTTTCGGCGGCGTGTCGGGCGTCTGCCATTCGAGGGTCGTTGCGCCCCAGGGATTGGAATCCGCTTTCTTGCCGCTCCTCATGCTCTTGATGATATTGACGAAGAATATTATCTGGGTAAGTGCAACGAAGATTGCAGAAATCGTGATGCTGGCATTCAGCGTGTGCGCGGATTCCGGCATGAATGCGGTATCGCCCATCGCAAAATACCGCCGCGGCACGCCGAGGAATCCCAGGTAGTGCATCGGCAGGTAAATGGAATAGGTGCCGAGGAATGTCAGCCAGAAGTGCCAGCGGCCGAGTCGCTCGTCGTACATCTTGCCGGTCATCTTCGGGAACCAGTGATAGATCGCCGCGAATACCACGAGTACCGGCGACACACCCATCACCATGTGGAAGTGAGCAACCACGAAGTAGGTGTCGGAGAGCGGCAGATCCACCACGACATTGCCCAGGAAAATACCGGTCAACCCGCCGTGTATGAAAGTGAAAATGAAGCCGATGGCAAACAGCATCGGCACGCGCAGGTGAATGTTGCCCTGCCACAGCGTCAGCACCCAGTTGTAGACCTTGAGTGCGGTCGGCACGGCAATGATCAGCGTGGTCGTGGCAAAAAAGAACCCGAAATAGGGATTCATGCCGCTGACGTACATGTGATGCGCCCACACGACGAAGCTCAAGCCCCCGATGGCGAGGATGGCCCAGACCATCATGCGATAGCCGAAGATGTTCTTGCGCGCATGCGTTGCCAGCACATCGGAAACGATGCCGAAGGCCGGCAACGCCACGATATAGACCTCGGGATGCCCGAAGAACCAGAAGAGGTGCTGGAACAGGACCGGGCTGCCGCCCTGGTAGGCCAGCTGCTCACCACCGGAAATCATCGCCGGCATGAAGAAGCTCGACATCACGGTCTTGTCGAGAATCATCATGATGGCGCTGACCAGCAGTGCCGGAAACGCGAGCAGGCCGAGTATTGTTGCAGTGAATATGCCCCAGACGGACAGGGGCATGCGCATCAGCGTCATGCCGCGGCAGCGTGCCTGCAGCACGGTGGTCACGTAGTTCAACCCACCCATGGTGAAGGCGACGATGAAAACCGCCAGTGACAGCAGCATGAGCAGGATACCCCACTCGACGCCGGGCGTGCCCGCGGCAATAGCCTGCGGCGGATACAGCGTCCAGCCGGCGCCGGTCGAGCCGCCGGGAACGAAAAAGCTCGCGAGCAGGATGATGACCGACAGCGCATATACCCAGACGCTCAGCATGTTCATGTACGGGAACACCATGTCCCGTGATCCGCACATGAGCGGGATGAGATAATTGCCGAAGCCGCCGAGGAACAGTGCGGTGAGCAGATATATCACCATGATCATTCCGTGCATGGTGACGAACTGGTAGTAATGTTCCGGAGTGATGAAAGAGAAGGAGCTGGGGAAACCGAGTTGCAGCCGCATCATCACCGACAGGCCCAGCGCGATGACGCCAACGAAAATGGCAATTGCGCCGTACTGGATTGCGATGACCTTGTGGTCCTGGCTCCAGATGTACTTGGTGAAAAACGTCGTCGGATCGTGATGCTCGATTTCATGATCACGATCGGCTATTGAAACGTAGGCCATCAGGCTCCCCTTGTCACAGTTCGTGCCGTCAATTCCGTCCCGCTGTCCCGCACGCCTTGCTCAAAGCGTATTGATGTAAGCGATGACATCGTTGATTTTCTGCTCATCGGTGAGAATCGCGCCGATGAACCCCATTTGCATGCCATAGTAATCCTGACGGTGCGCACCGCGCACGCCGTCGCGGAAATTACCGAGCTGCCGGGCCATGTACCAGTCCGTCATGCCAGCGAGACGCGGCGCGTTCATGGACTGTATTCCCTGGCCCTCGGCGCCATGGCAATACGCGCACACAGCATACGTCTTCGCACCGTTCGAGACATCGCCCGTAATGGTAGCCGCAGGTGCATTGTCCGGCAGCGTCGTTATATGGGCGACGACATTGTCGATCGCCTCGTCGGTGGTCAGGATGTTCGCCATCGGCGCCATCTGCCTGCCGTAGGTATCGTTCTCGTGCACGCCACGCAGGCCGGCCTTGTACGCATGGATCTGGTTTTCCAGGTACCAGCCGCCCTGCCCCGCAATTTTCGGCGCATTGAGCGCCTGCATGCCTTCGCCCTGCTGGCCGTGGCAGGCCGCGCAAACGGCATATTGCGCGGCGCCAACCGAGGCGTTACCCGCGGTTGCGGCCTGCGTCTCCGCCCAGGTCGGATAGCCTGCGACCCAGCGCTCGTAGTCTTCTTTTTCGTCAACGACGACGGCGCCGCGCATGGCGAAATGTGCGATACCGCAAAGCTCCTCGCACAGCACTTCGTAAGTTCCGGTTTCCGTCGGCGTGAACCACATGTGCGTGACCAGACCGGGCACCAGGTCCATCTTCACGCGAAACTGCGCCACCGTGAAGTTATGCAGCACGTCTTTCGAGCGCAGGTTCATCCTTACAGGCACGTCGACCGGCAGGTGCAGCTCCGCGCTGGAAACCAGCACGTCGTCGTGCCCGGCCGGATCGCTGTCGTCGATACCGAAAGGATTCTCGTTGGTGATCAGCCGGGCGTGAACATTGCCGAACTGGCCGTCGTCCCCGGGCAGGCGGTAACTCCAGTGCCATTGCTGGCCAAGGGCCTCCACTTCCATCGCGTCTTCCGGGACCTTGACGAATTTCGCCCAGACGAAAAGGCCCGGCGCAAGCATTGCAGCTACACCGATGGTCGTGAATACCGTCAGCCAGAGTTCGAGTTTCTTGTTCTCCGGATCGTAAACTGCCTTGCCGCCCTTTTTAGCGCGGTATTTGATGACGCAATAGGCCATGAACAGGTTGACGGCCACGAACACGAAGCCGGTTACCCAGAAGGTGATGTCGATCGTGTCGTCGATCTGGCTCCAGTTCGATGCCAGCGGTGTGAAGGTCCACGGACTCAGGAAGTGAAACACGAGCGATCCCAAAACCAACAGGATCAATACAACTGCTAAAGGCATACCTGTCGCATCCTTTTACGTGAAAACCTGCGGAAGATTATGAGCGGCTGCCGGTGAGCCGTCCGTCATGTTCTTGATCAGCACGCTACTTTCATTCAATCTGATTGTGTCAGTTGCAATCCCTGGCAGGACGCCTCCCCCATCGAAACCCCTGAGCCGCCGCGTCTCGTTTTTGTTTTCGCGAACCGATTATGTCCGGGCATCGCATCGGCAGACGCCTCCGCCCGGCCAGCAGGCAGGATAGTTTATTCAGCCCTTTATTTCCACTACAGGCAATGATTTCAGGATATGGTATGCGGGCGCCCAAATGCTTGATTGCAGGCGGGAATAAGGACACGCCGGGTGGTGCCGGCCGGTGCCCGGATGCACCGGTGCCGGGCGCGCGAGGATCGGCCGTATTACAACGTCAGGCGCAGGTCCCGCTCGACGGTCTGGCGGGCTTTCTCGATGTCCGCCTGCAGCCGCACGAGTTCCTCCTCGAGCGGACCGGTCAGGTCGGCGGTGCGAAGTTTGAGCGGCAACATCCCCGGACCTTCGTCGACTTCCGGCGTGACTGTGATTGCAACGCTTTCTTCCGTCACGCTCTCGGGTGTCGGGCCGCTGCCGCGATTCGTGTTGACCAGCAAAATGATCAGCAGTGCAGCCGCCAGTCCGGTAAGTCCGCTCGCCCACCAGCCCGGCCCGCCCGACCTGTCCGCATCGCGGCTGATCGGCACCGAACGTATCGGTGCGACGGAGCGAATCGATGCTTCTATGCGTGCGCGGAGTTCCGGAGAGACATCGGCCACGATTTGCTGCGCATCGGCCCGTAGTCGCTGCTCGAGATCACTGTCTTCATGCCTTGTCATACATTTCATTCCTTTCAGCGATCGTTGGCTGTTGCCTCAATGCGGCAGCCAGCCGGCGCCGGCTGCGCATCAGCGATACCTTGGTCCAGGCAAGTGACCGGTCGAGTGCCCTGGCGACATCAGCCAATGGGAGATCTTCCGCGTAGCGAAGCCAGAGCGCCGAGTAGGCATCTGCCGCCAATTGCCTCTTCGCGAGCACCCAGAGGTTCTGCCGTTCCGACTGCGCAATGCAGGCCGCCAGCGGATCGGCATTGTCTTCGATCTCGACCGATTCTGCGGCCGGATGCATCGCTTGCCGCGAGGCATTGCGCAGTGCGATCCGGTACAGCCAGGTGCTGAATCGCCATCGCGGGTCATAGCTTTGCAGGTACCGGAAGGCATTCACGAACGTGTCCTGGATGGCGTCCTCGGCATCTGCTCGATTGTTGCAGCGTCCCAGCAAAAATCGAAGCAACCGTGCCTGGTAGCGCTCGACAAGTTCATCGAACGCGGCTGTCGACCCGCACTTTGCTGCTTCCGCCAGTTGCTCATCCGTTGTCACGCCGGTGCAAGGCCGCTGTGCCGGGCTTTCAGTTATCGAGCTGACGCACGATGTGCTTCGGATCGACTACAGTGCGGATGGTCAGCACTTTTTCAGCCACTTCGATCTTCGTATTCTGGATCAGCGTCCTGATGTCGGGATCGAGTTCCGAATTGAAGGCCTGCAGGCTGATCAAGCCATTGACTATGCCACCGATGGACTCCGTCAGGCGCGGATCCGTGGAAACGAGCTGCGCTTCGATGGCGATGTAGTCCTGGCTCTCGGAGACCATCAACGCCACATGTTCCGTATTGCGAATGATGTTCGACTGCCATCCGTCGTCGTCATCGGTGAGTTCGTCCGTTTTCAATCCTGCCTGCATGAAAGTCTTGTCCGCAGTGAGGACGAACAGCGAGCCGCTGTGCGCCGCACTTCCCGCGATCTTTCCGCCACTGTCGAGGAGCGCCCGCATGCCAGCGTCGCTGGATGCGACGATCATTTTGTTGCGGACTGCAAAACTGAAGAATGCCTCGTCTTCCAGTCCGTCGAAAGCGACTTCCTGGTCGTGGCTGCGTTCCCCGTCGGAGCGGGAGTCCTGATAGTTCCTGACGTGGTAGTAGGTCTTGCCCTTGTGGCTCTGTGTATCGAGGGTCGATTCAACAGCCGCGATGGCCAGCAACTTGTCCTGGCTCTCCTTGCTGATGTTGCCTTCGAGCACGATGACCGTACCGTTGTCGCTGCCGGAAAATGCCGTCAGGCGATCAGCCTCCTTGTTGATGTCGATGCCGATCTCGTCATGGATCTCCATGAAGATTTCGTCATCCATCCAGGCGTACAGCTCGCGACCCGAGGCCGATTCGCGCATCTGTTTCAGGTCCGCGTGCAGGTACCAGCGGGTGCCTTCCGGGAGATCGCCCGGGTGCACTGCCCCGAACACCGTCACCGGTAACATGAAAGCTACAAAAATCAGACACTTACGTATGCCACGCATGAAAGACCCCTGTAATGGTTCGGGTGAATTTACAGGCTTATAGCGCCGCCGGACGGAAAAGGTTACAGCACGAGGGAAGATCGGGGACAGTGACGCGGGAACTCGGGTTCGACAATGGTCGCAATGTTCAGGCGCTGCCACCGGGAAGGGTGATGACGGGAGGGGGCTGTTTGCGGGATGGCTCCCTTCGGTCCGCTTAATTCCCGCAAACGACATCCCCCAGCAGCAGCCCCTCG
>DATICC010000281.1:0-4465 GCA_035457045.1 Woeseiaceae bacterium
GGTACACGTCTCGCTGAAACACGCCAGGCGAATGACATTGCTTGCCGCCATCGGCAGTTGTCTTCTGCTCGCGAATCTGTCCCCCGCTCAAGCGCAGTCGTCCGGGCACGCGGTTCCGCTCTGGAATGTCCCTGGCCGGACCAACAGTATCTACCTGCTCGGCTCGGTGCACATGCTGCGCGAATCGGATCACCCACTCCCGGGCGTTTTCTACGAGGCCTATGAGGATGCCGATGCGTTGCTCATGGAACTCGATGTCACGAATGTCGATCCGGTTGCAACCCAGGCGCTGGTCAACGAGCTCGGCATGATCAGGGACGGCAGGCAACTCGACGAGCTGCTGGGTGCGGCGGACTATTCTGCAGCTCTCGGCCTTGCCGAAAAAGCCAACATCCCGCTCGCGATGCTTGCCGGCGCCGAGCCGTGGCTGGCGGCCGTAACGATCGACGTGCTGATGCTGATGCGGCTGGGATTCAGTCCGGCGCATGGCGTGGAAATGCACCTTGCGGAGCTGGCGGCAAGCGACGGCAAGCCTGTTGCGGGTCTGGAAACCGAAAGGCAACAGCTCGAAATGCTGGATGGCCTTTCAGCGTCGGCGCAACGCGACCTGCTGCTGCAGACGCTGGCCGAGGGTCAGGACGTGGAATCGGCCATGAATGACCTGATCGTGTCCTGGCGGCACGGCGACATGGCCGAAATCGAATCCACGTTGTTGCAGGACATCAGGCAATACCCGGAGATTTATCGGGTCATTCTGCTGCAGCGAAACGAAAACTGGGTCGGGCAGATATCCGAGTTGCTCGACGATCCGCAAAACTACCTCATTATCGTCGGCACCATGCATCTGGTCGGTGACGACGGCCTGCCATCACTTTTGCAAAAAAAGGGACTCGTTGTAAGGCAGCTCCGACAGTCTGAATGAGTATCAGACTTCGACCATTTCGAAATCTTCCTTACCCGCACCACAGTCCGGGCAACGCCATGACAACGGCACGTCATCCCAGCGGGTACCGGCTTCGATGCCCGACTCCGGGTCACCGCGCTCCTCGTCGTAGAGGTAGCCACATATCAGGCACATGTAGGCTTTCATGGGCAAAACATAGCCGAACAGCAGCGCGTGTCAACTCCTGCCCGGGTCGGTTCAGGCCTTCTCCCGGAGAGGGCGCTTCGGTAGCATGCAGCACTTCCTGAAAGAGGACGCACATGTCCCTGTTTGACGAGGCAAGGCAGTACATTGCTGGCGGCGTGAACTCGCCGGTCCGGGCATTCAAGGGAGTCGGCGGCGAGCCGGTTTTCATCAGGAGTGCCAAAGCCGCGTGGCTCAACACCGAAGACGGCAGGCAACTGATCGACTACGTGGGGTCCTGGGGCCCGATGATCCTCGGACATGCGGATCCCGTCGTGGTCGATGCCGTCAAGAAAGCGGCAGATCGCGGCCTGAGTTTCGGCGCGCCGACCGTCCTGGAAACCGAGCTTGCGGCAAGAATCTGTCAGCTGATGCCGTCGATTGAAAAGCTGCGGATGGTCAGCTCCGGCACCGAAGCAACGATGAGCGCAATTCGACTTGCCCGCGGCTACACGGGTCGGGACAGGATCATCAAGTTCGAAGGCTGCTACCACGGACACTCCGACTCACTTCTGATCAAGGCGGGGTCGGGCGCACTGACTTTCGGAGTGCCGAGCTCGCCAGGCGTCCCTGCGGGCCTCGCCGAGCACACCATCACGCTGGACTACAACGACGCTGATGGTGCAAGAAAAGCATTCGCCGCGCACCGTAGCAAGATTGCCTGTGTCATCGTGGAGCCTGTCGCCGGCAACATGAATCTCATCCCGCCCGTCGATGGCTTCCTGCAGACACTTCGGCAGGAATGTGATTCATCCGGTGCGCTCCTCATATTCGACGAAGTGATGACCGGATTTCGTGTCGCCCTGGGAGGCGCTCAGGAGATTTACGGCATCCGGCCGGATCTGACGACGCTTGGCAAAATTGTCGGTGGCGGCATGCCGGCGGCCGCTTTCGGTGGCCGCGCGGATGTCATGAAGGAACTTGCGCCGGAGGGCCCCGTATACCAGGCGGGCACCCTGTCGGGAAATCCGCTGGCGATGGCGGCAGGACTTGCAACACTGGCGGCCATAGGCAAGCCCGGATTTTACCCGGCGCTGGCGCTCAAGACGCGGCAGCTCGTCGACGGCCTGCGAGTCTCCGCCCGCGAAGCAGGTGTGCCACTCGCCACCGAAGCTATCGGTGGCATGTTCGGGCTGGTATTTACGGCCGATGCGCCGGTGCGCTATTTCCGCCAGGTTGCCGCGGCCGACATCGACCGCTTCCGGAAGTTTTTCCACGGCATGCTTGAGCAGGGTATTTACTTTGCGCCGTCGGCCTTCGAAGCCGGCTTCGTCTCGGCGGCTCACGGCGAGGAAGAGATTCGCAAGACCATTGACGCTGCGAAGCGCGTTTTCAGACAGCTTTAACCGGGACCCTGCTCGACCGTTCCACGCCCAGCATCCAGCACACTGCAAACCAGTTCCAACCGGGCCAGCGGGTCGTCGATTTCCAGGCAGGCCTGTTTTTCGGCGGCGGCGATAGGCAGTATCTCGGCGAATCGGTACGCGACCCAACCGGCGTCGTCATAATGGCGCTCCAGACCCTCGTACAGTTTTCCAAGATCGTCGAGTACGCCGGCGAGAATCCTGGCGAGTGACCGGTATTCGTCCGGCAATGGCACACTGGGGTCCTGTTCGAGAAGGTCGATCTCACCAACGTTCAGGCCATCCTCTCGCTGCCAACTCGAGACCAGGCGAAATCGTTGTTCGCCGATTGCCGTTACGCCCAGGACACCGTCGCTTCCCTGGTACCAGTCGACGATACGCGCCAGCGTACCTATCTCCCAGGTCGTCGCAGGCCCGGTCTCGCTGCCACTGCGGATGAGCAATACGCCGAACGGTGTGGCCGACTTCAAACACATGCCAAGCATGTCCAGGTAGCGTGCCTCGAATATCCGCAGCGGCAGCGGCCCTCCCGGGTAAAGGACTGAATGTAGCGGAAACAGCGGTATGTTCACGGGGTCGGTGGTCAAACGGCGCGCTTTTGCTGCAGCGCCATGGTCAGTTTCTGGCGCGCCGCGCCGAAACCGCCATTGCTCATGAACACCATCTGATCGCCCGGGAGCAGGCTTCCGGTCAAGGCCACGACAAGCTGGTCGTAATCGCCGAACGTATGCAGGCGATTTCCGGCCGACGCCATGGCCTTCTCGAATTCACCTGGCAAGTCCGCCGGCCGATACAGGAATATCAGGTCGGCATCGTCGAGTGCAGAAACGAGCGTTGCATTGTGCACGCCGAGTTTCATGGTATTCGACCGGGGTTCCAGCGCCACGACGATGCGTTGCCCCGGATGTCGCTTCCGGAGCCCGGCCAACGTGCGGCGAATCGCGGTCGGGTGGTGTGCAAAATCGTCGTAAATCGCAATGTCCGATATCGTGGCTGTGCGCTCCATTCGGCGCTTGACTCCGTCGAATCGCGACAAGGCATCCACGGCTTGCGGCAGGGACACGCCTGCGGAGGCGGATGCCGCAACTGCTGCCAGTGCGTTCTCGAGATTGTGAGTTCCGCCTAGCTTCCATACGGCCTCAGCGGATTCACCGCCAGCGCGACATACGCGGATGCGGCGTTCGCTGCTGTCCTGGAACTGGCCGCGCCAGTCCGCGCCCCCGACAGCCCCGAAGGATTCGATCGGAGTCCAGCATCCCCTGTCGATCAGGGCATCGAGATTCTCGTCATCTGCTTTGCGTATGATTCGGCCCGAGGACGGCACGGTTCGCAACAACTGGTGAAACTGCCACAGGATCGCTTCGACGTCGGCATAGATGTCCGCGTGGTCGTATTCGATATTGTTGATTACCAGTGTTTGCGGTCTGTAATGGACGAACTTGGCACGCTTATCAAAAAACGCCGTATCGTACTCATCCGCTTCAACAACAAAAAACCTCGATTCGCCAAAACGTGCCGACTCACCAAAGTTGGCAGGTACACCGCCGATCAGGAATCCCGGGGACAGGCCGGCATCCTGCAGAATCCATGCGAGCATGCTCGCGGTTGTGGTCTTGCCATGTGTACCGGATACAGCCAGCACATGGCGGTCCTGAAGCACGTGTTCGGCCAGCCACTGCGGGCCGGAACAATAGGGAATGCGTCGGTCGAGCATGGACTCGACAGTCGGGTTGCCGCGGCTCATGGCGTTGCCGACGACCACTGCGTCGGGGACAGGATCGAGCTGCGCCACGTCGTACCCGTCGACTATCGTGATACCGAGCTGCTTCAGTTGCATGCTCATGGGTGGGTATACGTTCTGGTCGCTGCCGGTAACAACGTGCCCGGCTGCCTTGGCAAGTGCAGCAATGCCGCCCATGAAGGTTCCACAAATGCCGAGTATGTGAATGTGCATGTGCGATATGGAACCTCAGGT
>DATICC010000282.1:0-4585 GCA_035457045.1 Woeseiaceae bacterium
GTGGGTTTCGCTAGACGGTGCCGCCATTGAGAACGTCCTGCGCCGGGCAGGCCAGACGGTCTGGAGCAATGAGCGGCCGTTGACCCTGGTCTGGCTCGCCGTCGACTGGGGACAGGGCGTGCGGGAGATCGTGAGCGCAGACGACAGCGACCGCAGCCCGGCCGAGCAACGATCGATCGATCGCAATCGCCAGCTGCGTGACCGCCTGGAGGAAGCCGCGGCATTTCGCGGCGTACCCGTTGCATTTCCGCTGATGGACACCGAGGACCTCGGAAATGTGAGTTTCAGCGATATCTGGGGGGGGTTCGACGAACACGTGCTGCAAGCGTCCGAGCGTTATGGTGCGGAAGCTGTCCTGATAGGCCGTGTACGGCCGACCGCGGCACAACCGTACCGCTGGACCTGGCATTTCGGCAACGATGTGCAGGAATTTTCGGGCGAGCCGGCGCAGGTGGTCGACCAGCTGGCGAATTCCCTGGTGGTACAGTTTGCCGTCGCAGGGAACGTGCCGCTCGAAACGGTCAGTCTGACCATCAGCGGTGTCGACTCGCTCGTTGCTTACGGCGAAGTTCAGCGCATCATCTCGGGACTCAGCCCGGTCGAAACCTTCAGCATCGAGGCGGTCAGCGGCGACCGGATACGATTCATGGTGCAGGTTTACGGAGGTGCCGAGCGGCTGAGCCAGGCTCTGCAGACCAGCCGGCGGCTCGAACAGGAAAGCGGATTCGGCCGCATTATAGATGCCGGCGGCATGCCGCAATTCGATTCACTTGAATTCGTCTATCGTCCGTAACGGGACGGCAGGCCGGAAGGACATGCAGCTGCGCTGGTTACCAAACGCAATATCGCTACTGCGCATCGTACTGATCGCGCCGATACTCCATTACATACTCGGCGCGCAGTACGGCATGGCGCTGGCGCTGTTTTTTGTCGCGGGATTTTCCGACGGGCTGGACGGTTATCTCGCGAAGACATTCAACTGGCACACCCGACTGGGCGCGTTGCTCGACCCGATAGCGGACAAACTGCTGGTCGCTGGCGCTTTCGTCACGCTGGCGAGCCAGGACCTCATTCCGGTATGGCTCGCTACACTCGTCGTGGTCCGTGACGCCGTCATTGTCGGTGGCGCGCTGGCCTATAACTTTCTCATCAAGCCGGTGCAGGGTGAACCAACCAGTGTCAGCAAGCTGAATACCATGCTCGAGCTCACACTCGTGCTTTTCGTGCTCAGCCGCGCCGGATACGGATGGCCGGACAGGATAACCATCGTCGTGCTCGGGGCTGCCGTCCTGGTCACGGTTGTCATCAGCGGCACCGATTACGTATGGTCCTGGTCGCAGCGTGCGCGGCGCAGCAGGCATGGTCAGGAAACGTGACATGAAGACCGATAACCGCTCGAGCTGGCTCATTGCGATTGCGCTTACCGGTTGGCTCCTGTACCTGCTGGCGCCGGTACTGACACCGTTTGTCGCGGCCGCGCTGCTTGCCTACATCGGCGATCCGCTGGCCGACCGCTTGCAGCGGCTCCGGCTGCCGCGAACCATCGCCGTGATCTCGGTGTTCCTGCTGACCTTCATATTCATCGCTTTGCTGGTGATGCTCGTCGTGCCCCTCGTTCGTACGCAGATCGCCGCGTTGCTCGATGCGTTGCCCGCGATCGTCGCACAGATTGAGCAGGTATGGTTGCCGCGCATCGAGGAATTCCTTGGCACCCAGCCGGGCGATGACGTCGGGCTTGCGGCGTTTCTTGCCCGGTACAGTGACATGGCGGGCGACTGGGGAACGACGATCCTGGTATCGGTCGGCAAGTCAGGCGGTGCGCTGGCGGCAGCGGTGATCAGCCTGTTCCTGATTCCGATCCTGACTTTCTACATGCTTCGTGACTGGGATTTCATCACTTCGCGCCTCGCAGCGCTCGTACCATCGACTGTCCAGCCCGTCGTGTTTCGTCTGGCCCGCGAAACCGATGAGATACTCGGCGGGTTTCTCCGCGGGCAGATCCTGGTAATGCTCGCGCTCAGCGTCATCTATTCGCTGGGCTTGAGCCTCGTCGGTTTGAAATTCGCCATCGCCATCGGCGTCGTGTCCGGACTGGTCAGCTTCGTGCCATACCTGGGTTTCGTTTTCGGCATCCTGCTGGCGGGACTGACCGTCGTGCTGGAACCGGACCCATTGCTGAGACTGGGCGGTGTCATCGCAACCTTTACCATCGCGCAGGTCATCGAGGGATCCGTGCTCACACCGAAACTGGTGGGCGACCGCATCGGACTGCATCCCGTCATCGTTATTTTCGCGATCGCCTCCGGCGGGCAGCTGTTCGGCTTCTTCGGCATACTGCTGGCCTTGCCCGCGGCCGCCATGCTCTCGGTGCTGGTGCGATTTGCGTACGTGAGATACCTGGCCGAGCAGCCCGTCGCGGTGGACATTCAGCCGGAGGAGCCATCGAGTTGAGCCAGATGGCGTTGCCCCTGCAGCTGCAGGACCATGCCGTGTTCGGGAGTTTCTGGCCCGCCGGCAACGAGGCGGCAGTGGCTTTCCTCACGGACCTGGCCGAGGGCAGGCAGGATTCCGGCGGCTGGATCTGGGGCAGGGAAGCCAGCGGGAAGAGCCACCTGCTGCAAGCGGTATGCGCCCGGCTGGGTGACCGGTCGATCTACGTGCCGCTCGAGCAGTTCGCCGGTGCCGGGCCCGCCATGCTCGAGGGCCTGGCATTGCGGCACTGTGTGTGCCTCGATGACGTCGATGCCGTGGCGGGAAACCCGGCCTGGGAGCTTGCCCTGTTCACGCTGTTCAACCAGCTGTCGGACAGTGGCGGACTGCTGCTGGTCTCCGCAGCGACCGCGCCCCGCGAGAGTGGATTGCGCCTGGCAGATCTGCGCAGCCGCATGTCCATGCTGCCGGTATATCAACTGCAACAGTTGACCGAGGACGACCGGCTGCGGGCCTTGCAGCTTCGTGCAAGTCATCGCGGCCTCGAGTTGCCGGACGATACGGCGAATTACCTGATGTCGCGAACGCGACGCGACATGTCCAGCCTGTACATATTGCTGGACCGCCTCGATGCAGAGGCGCTGCGCACGCAACGACGGCTGACCATACCGTTCGTACGCAGTGTCATTGATTCCTGAGTCAGCGGTTCAGCTTCACCGCCGTTACCGCAACGCGCGCGCCCAGCTTGCGCGCCAGCGTTTTTTCCTCGGCGGATAACGTATCGGGCTTGCGGTTCCAGGACACGTGGGTGGCGCCGTACGGCGAACCGCCCGTGGTGGTCGAATTCAGTGCGCTTTCTGTGAACGGTATGCCGGTGATCAACATGCCGTGATGCAGGAGCGGTATTGCCATGCTGAGCAGGGTCGACTCCTGGCCGCCGTGCAACGTCGACGTCGAACAGAACAATCCCGCCGGTTTGCCGCTCAATGTGCCGTTCAGCCACAGGCTGCCCGTGCCATCGAGAAAATGTTTGAGCGGTGCGGCCATGTTGCCGAAGCGGGTCGGGCTGCCGAGTATCAATCCTGCACATTCCAGCAAATCGTCATGCGTGGCAAACGGAGGACCCTCCGATGGAACCGGTGCGTCCGTTGCCTCGCTGGTCGCCGATACCGCCGGCACCGTCCTCAGTCGCGCGGCGGTACCGGCGACGGAATCAACGCCGATGCATATCTCACGGGCGAGCGCTTCGGTGGAGCCGTAGCGCGAGTAGTAAAGGACCAGGATTTCGTTCATCGCCGCAGAAGTGCAAGCACGTTTTCCGGCGGCCGGCCGATACAGGCCCTGGCGTTGACTTCGTCCACCACTATCGGCCGCTGCAGCGCTTTCGGATTCTCGTGCAGCCAGCCGGCCAGCGCCTGTTCATTGAGCGACAGGGTCTCGTCGTCGACGTTGCCGTCGGAGGTCCGGAGCAGCTCCGCGACGCCCACACCCAGCCAGTCCGCGAGCTTCAATATGGTCGCCGCCGCCGGCGGATCCCGCAGGTACTCTATGATGTCCGGCTCGATGCCGCTCTCCCTGATTAACTGTAGTGTTTTCAGAGACTTGGAACATCCCGGGTGGTGGTAGATGGTGACGGCGGCAGGCATGTCGTATTCCTCGCTCTTGTGCTCACACTGGATTTGCGGCCGCTAACTCTAGCAGCGCTCAGGCCGCCCGTCAGGCTCTTGCGCCGGCCCGATCCGTCAGCTTGACTGTTGCGCAGGGCGCTTGCTAGCGTTACCCGATGCGTCCCGGGTTTTTACTTGGTGCTATTCATCACGCCGCACCGGCGACGCGCCTCCTGCTCGCCATTGCCTTCATGCCGCTGTTAGCCGTCGGCGGCGGCTGTGAGACTGCGCCACCGGTGCAGGAAATGAGTGATGCCCGCCAGGCGATTTCGATCGCGAAGGAGGCCGGCGCAGCGACCACCGCTGCCGAGGACCTCCGCCAGGCGGAAGAACTGCTGGAAAGTGCGGAAAGGAATCTCGCGGAGCGGGCGTACTCGCAGGCACGACGCGATGCAGTGCAGGCGAAAGCAAAAGCCCTGAACGCACTGGCCACGGCAGAACCACCGCAATAGGACAGGCGGGCGGGCGCCAAGTCCCTGGCATTGATG
>DATICC010000283.1:0-5957 GCA_035457045.1 Woeseiaceae bacterium
CGTCGACCGGGTGACCCGGTCGCACTGGTTGCAGATTCGACCGCGATCCGGCGAGCGCTCGGCTGGAGGCCTCGTTACAACGACATTCGAGTTATCTGCGAAACGACTTACCGGTGGGAGCAGAACCGGTTGCGGCTGGGATTGAGCGTTAATCGGCGACTGGGAACAGCGTGACTGACACCGCGACAAAATGGTCATCGTGCGGTTGATCGGCGGGCTCGGTAACCAGCTCTTCCAGTACGCGCTTGGCAGAACCCTCGCGGAACAGCACGCCGCGCAACTCAAGCTCGACATCAGGGGTTACGAGAGCTACGCGCTGTACTCGTATTCCCTGGACCGTTTCAATATCATCGAGTCCTTTGCGACGCCCGACGAGGTCCGGCGGTTGCGGGGAGGCGACTGGATCGCCGAGCGCTTGCCGCGCAGGTTGCAGAAGCTGAATCCTTTCCGCAAGCGAAGCTACATTCTGGAACGACGGTTCTCGTTCGATCCCGCAGTGCTGGGATCTCCCGACGATGTTTACCTGGACGGATACTGGCAGAGCGAGAAGTACTTCAAGAACCTGGAAGGAATACTGAGGCGCGAATTGTCGGTTCGCAATTCCCTGACCGGGATCAACCGGGAACTGGCTGCCCGGATCGCCGCCTGCAATGCGGTATCCCTGCATGTCCGTAGAGGCGATTTCGCCTCGAATCCAAAGACGCGTCGGGTGCACGGGCTTTGCAGCGTGGACTTTTATCACGCGGCCGTCCGTCGCATCGCGGAGACCGTGCCGCGGCCGCATTTTTTTATTTTTTCCGACGAGCCGGAATGGGCTGCGGCTAATCTGCGTCTCGACCACCCGATGACTGTCGTGGCCGGCAACGACGCTAGTCACGGCTACGAAGACCTGCGCCTCATGAGCCTGTGCAGGCACCATATCATTGCCAACAGCTCCTTCAGCTGGTGGGGCGCATGGCTGAATCCCAATCCGGACAAGATCGTGATCGCACCGGCACGCTGGTTCATCGGCGCAAGACACGACACGCGCGATCTTCTTCCGCCGGCCTGGCAGACTATCTAAGCCGGATGCGCGAATGTATGTTGCGGGTCATAGGATCATGAGCGCCGTCACTGAAGCCGCCAAATTCACTGTCCTGGTGCCGACGAGAGAGCGCGGATACACGCTGCACGAGACCCTGCAGACCTGCGTGGCACAGGATTATGACGGACTCGAGATAATCGTCAGCGACAATTTCAGCACGGACAACACTCGGGAAGTTGTGCAGTCGTTTCAGGATAGCCGCGTCCGTTACGTCAATCCCGGGCGTCGCCTCAGCATGACGCAGAACTGGGAGTTTGCCCTTTCCCACGCCAGGAACGGCTACGTGACGGTATTAGGTGACGACGACGGTCTGCTGCCGCATGCGGTCAGTGATGCCGCCAAGATCATCGCCGCCAGTGGCACCAGAATTCTGTCGTGGTTGAAGGCGGAATATTGCTGGCCCGACCATATCATTTCCGAGAACCGGAATCTCTTGATCCTGCCGTTACTCAATCAGCTGATCCGGTTTGATGCGCGGCTCGCTCTGCGCGATGTTAGGCGGTTCTGGCTGCCCTACAACCGGGCGCCAACGCTGTACAACAGCTTCGTGCATTGCGATGCGATCCGCGACGTTCGCGCCCACGACGGCACATTCTTCAAATCGCTTGCGCCGGATGTCTATTCCGGCATTGTCCTGCTCTCGGTAGTCAAGTGGTATCTGTATTCCACGCGACCCTTTTCCCTGAATGGCGCTTCGGCCCGAAGCACCGGGACGTCGGATTCCTATCCGGCTGTCGACAAGGGGCCCTCAGATGAGTTCACCAGGGAGTTGGGGCCCGATCCCGACCTTGCGTTCGGTCGCCTGCCGGGCTCGATCAACGCCGTTATAGCAGAATGCCTCTTGCAGGCAGACAAGCACTGTTTTGCCGGCACCCTGCAACCAAGCAAACGGCTGCTCATTTGGCGTATCCTTTCCGAGTTGGCGCGGAAAGGACCGGAGGCATATCGTCGCGCCCTGCCGGAGCTGCTTCTGATTGCGCGGCGGCATGACTTGGAAAAATTCACCCTGGTTTGCGCTAAATTGAACAGGGTGCGCCCTTTGTCTGCCGGCGTCCTTAACACGGGATTGGATGGCCGCGGACACTTGACCCTCGACAGTACACGGTTCGATGTCGCCAACGTCCGTGAGGCCGCTGTGGTAGCCGCCAAGATACTCGGGCCCTACCAAGTGCCCGAGAAAACTATCGGATACTCGGCCCTCAGTCGACTCTACTCCCTCTTGATCAGATGGGTGCACGACCGCCCCAGGGACAGGTCGTTTTGACGACTTTTCGTCCAAGGCAATTCATCCGGAACTGGGTTCTGGCGTTCGTTGCTCCG
Source organism: Woeseiaceae bacterium (assembly GCA_035457045.1). GTDB lineage: Bacteria > Pseudomonadota > Gammaproteobacteria > Steroidobacterales > Woeseiaceae > JAKEGN01. Next base: position 2,405 of record DATICC010000283.1, read on the forward strand.
AAATCGATTGTCGGCATTTTCTACCTGCCGCGTTTCATTGCGCATTGGTATCGCTTTTGCCAGCTAGGCGATGAAATGCCGGCTGGATTGGGCGATACTTATCCCTGCCTCACCGATTGGTCCGCTGAAACGCAGTTTGACGCTCACTACTTCTACCAAGGCGCATGGCTTGCGCGAAAGATTGCCGAAGCCAGACCTTCACGCCATGTCGATGTAGGTTCGAGCGTAATGACAGTCGGCGTCCTGACCGCCTTCGTCGACACTTTGTTTATCGATTTCCGGCCTCTGCGGGCGAAAATGCCGGGACTGCAATCCGTGGCAGGCACTATTACCTCGTTGCCGTTCGTCGATAACAGCGTGGAGTCGTTATCGTGTCTCCATGTGATCGAGCACGTCGGGCTCGGGCGCTACGGAGACCCGATTGATCCACGGGGCAGCCACAAAGCGGCCAGCGAATTGCAGCGCGCATTGATGCCCGGCGGCTCGCTTTATCTTTCCGCTCCGGTAGGTCGTGAGCGAGTCTGTTTTAATGCCCACAGGGTCTTCGCGCCCCGTACGCTGCAGTCCCTTTTTCCCCAACTTGAAACAGCGGGCTTTTCCCTAGTCAATGACCAAGGAGATTTCATCGAAAATGCGACGCTCGCCGAAGCAGAATGCCTCGATTACGGGTGCGGCATGTTCGAGTTCAGGAAGCCCGTCGCCCCGAAATCTGCCCACAGCACTGTGCGGGAGCCGCGGGCATAATGACCAGGTGTAGCGCCATGCGCGGGTGGGCACGCAAGCAGTGTCTGCGGCTGCGCTAAGCCGATGGGAATGCTTCGGGAGCGGCTGAAGGCCTCACCGCTTTTCAACTTCAACCAGGTATTGCGGGATGCCTGGGTACGCGAGCAGGCGGCCTCCGTGCCGGCAAACAGCCATGTGCTGGACGTGGGGGCGGGATCCGCGCCCTACCGCGAGCTGTTCACGCATTGCCGGTACTTAACCCTGGATTTCGCACAACTCGACCCAGGACAGTTGCTCAATGACGCGTACGCCAAGCTCGACTTCGTCTCCGACGCCGCAGGGATGCCGGTGGAAACCGGAAGCTTCGATGTGGTGCTCTGCACGGAGGTTCTGGAACACGTGCCGGAACCGGTCAGGGTCGTCCAGGAAATTGCTCGCGTGCTGCGGCCGGGTGGAAGACTGATCCTGACCGCGCCGCTTGGCTCCGGCATACACCAGGAGCCCTACCAGTTCTATGGAGGGTTCACCCCGTACTGGTATGAGCGCTTTCTCGCGCAGGCGGGATTCGAGCAGGTCCGCGTGGAGCCCAATGCCGGGTCGTTCCGGTTCTTTTCGCAGGAGGCCATTCGATTCGCGCTGACCAGCCGTCCGTTTACCCTCCCGATGCCAGCTCTCCTGCGGATGGTTTGGGCGCCCGTGTGGCTGCTCCTGCTTCCGGTTCTCGCCGGTGTCATACCAGTTTTTGCCCGGATTCTGGACCGTTACGACCGGGAAAAGCGGTTTACCGTTGGATACCATGTGACCGCGGTTCGCGCGGCAACTCGAGCCCGTCACGAAAATATACCGACTTGATGCGTGCACTATCATGAGTGCCAACCACCCAGAGATTTCGTGGCTATTGTGCAGCAATGTTGCCGACAAAGCTTTGCGGCAAGCGATTGCGTCCTGCCTGGATCAGAGCTTCACGGACTTCGAGCTGCTCTTAGTCGCCAATGGTCCACAACACGCGGACGTGGCTTCCATGGTGGCTGGCTGGTTTGGCGACGATCCCCGAATACGCGTTCTGACAACCGATGTGCGGCACCTGATCTTCAGCTTGAATCTCGGCTTGCACCATGCGAGAGGTGAATTCATTGCGCGCATGGATGGCGACGATGTCGCATACCACGAGCGGCTCGCCCAGCAATACAACTTCATGAAAACTCAGCCGCAGATCGCCGTGCTGGGCAGCGCATACGAACTTATCGACGCGGATGAGCGCGTGTTGAGTCGCGTGGAGCTGCCGTTGACAGACCGCGACATTCGCCGTGCGCTTTTTCGAGGCAACCCCTTTTGCCATCCAGCGGTGATGATGCGACGGCGCGTCGTGCTCGATGCCGGCGGTTACTTTGGTGGACTGTATGCTGAGGACTATGACCTGTGGTGCCGTCTCGCGCTTGACAGATCGCTGGAATTCGCCAACCTCCGTGATGCGCTGATTGGCTACAGGGCAATACCGTCCGGTTTCGCACGGCGTGCGCGTTCGGCCTATGCATCGGTCGCGGCGGTGCAATGGCGCAACTTTGTTGCCGGCGCTGGCATCGCATGGGCGGGTGCTGCGTTGTTGACAATGGCTAAGGCAACCCTACGCTCGGCTCGTCCGTGGTGAATCACCTGGGCGATGAAAATTCTGTTGGTAATTACGAAAGGAAACTTCGGGGGAGCTCAGAGGTACTTGTGCGACGTTGCGTCCGGCATGATTGCGAAGGGCGATTACGTTACGGTGGCGTTTGGTGAGCCCGGTCTCTTGGCTGGACGTCTGGCGAAGCTTGGAATTTCGAACCTCATACTTCCGCGCCTTGCCAGAGACCCTAGCCCGGTAAACGATCTTCGCGCCATTTTCGATCTGAGGCGGCTTTTTCATGAAGAGCAACCCGATGTCGTTCATTTGAATAGTTCCAAGGCTGGTTTTCTGGGTGCCATAGCTGCGCGCACAATATTAAGGAACAGGCCAAAGGTGGTATTCACCGTTCACGGATGGCCATTCAACGAGAAGAGGTCCATGCCGGTCAGGTCGTTGTATTACATCCTGAGCATGGTTACCGTTGTCCTCTCGGACGCGGTCATTTGTGTATCAGGAAAGGCGCTAAGCGATCTGCGGCCCTCGTTCATGCGAAGGCGCGCCACAGTAATACATAATGGAATACGGCCAGCCGTCTACGAGCCGCCGGGGGACGAAATTGCCCAGCGCGTGGCGACGGAAAGGGCTCGGCGCAAATTCCTGATCGCCACAATTGCGGAATTGCACAAGAACAAGGGACTGGACAGCGGGATGCTGACCTTGAAGTTCCTTCGTGACGCCGGCGTACCTGGGCATTGGTTCATATTTGGCGAAGGAGAAGAAAGGACGCGTCTGGAGGAAGGCATAAGAGAGACTGGACTCGACGAGCATGTAACTCTCTTCGGATATGTCCAGGATGCGAGCCGGTATTTGCCAAAATTTGACGTGTTTTTCCTGCCGTCCCGTACCGAAGCTTTTCCTTACGTACTCCTGGAAGCCGCGTCCAGCGGGCTTCCCTCCGTAGCGAGAGCCGTTGGCGGCATTCCGGAGTTGGTGGTGCAGGATGTTACGGGGTTATTGGGCGAGAACGACAGGGAGTTGGGAGCTCATCTGGAGCGACTCGCAAGAGACACGTCGCTTCGCGGCCGGCTCGGTGCGGCGGCGAAGGAAAAGGTGAGCCATTTTTCGCTGGATCGGATGATCGAGGCTACGAGGTGCGTGTACGCCCTTGCCGGGCGGGGAGGAAGGGTTGCCTGATTCCGATAAGGTCTTGACAGACCAACAGCGACT
>DATICC010000284.1:0-3359 GCA_035457045.1 Woeseiaceae bacterium
TGCGGTCTGGCTGTGATCGCGTCGCCTGCAATGCAGGCTCCTACAGCGCAAGATCCGCACAGGTGCCGGATTCGAGATCGCGTCGCCTGCAATGCAGGCTCCTACAGCGCAAGATCCGCACAGGTGCCGGATTCGAGATCGTGTCGCCTGCAATGCAGGCTCCTACAACGCAAGATCCGCACAGGCGCCGGATTCGAGATCGCGTCGCCCGCGATGCGGGCTCCTACATTTACATTCGAAGCATGGCCTCGACAGAGGCACGGTCGGGCATCGAGGGTTGTGCACCGGGCCGGGTCGTGGCGATCGCGCCTGCTGCGCAGGCGAAGCGCAGCGCATCATGCGGTGCCTGGCCTTCGATCAGTGCAAGCGTAAGTGCAGCGGTGAAGCAATCGCCGGCGCCGACGGTATCGACAGACTGCACAACTGGCGGGACCGCCTCGGCGATCACCCGTCCGTGTCGCGAGATGCTGGCCGCCTCGGCGCCACGTGTTTCAGCGACGAGCCCCTGGCATCGACCGACCTTATTCCCGTACCAGGCAGCTTCCGTCTGGTTCATCACAACCAGGTCGGCCCGTTCGATCAACTCTGCGGGAACTTCGAGTGCCGGCGCGAGGTTTACGCAAAAGAATCCTGCAAACTCACGCGCCGCACGGCACAGCGTCGCCGCGGGTATCTCGAGCTGACAGACCAACGCGTCGGCCTTTGGCAATCGCAGCCTTTCCGGGCTCAGCGTGCGATTGGCGCCCGGTGCCACGACGATCTGGTTCTCGCCGGAATCGGCTACGCTGATGAGAGCGATCCCGGTCGGCATGCTGTCGTCTGCCGAACAGTACGAAAGGTCGACGCCTTCGTCGCGAACGAGTTGCAGGGCCTCGTCCGCCGCGGCATCCCGCCCGACATTGGCAACCAGGTACACTCTGGCACCGAGCCTGCGGGCAGCGAGCGCCTGGTTTGCGCCTTTGCCACCGGGATAACGGTTCAGCGCCGCGCCCGTGACGGTCTCGCCGGGCGTCGGCAGGCGGCTGACCCGGGCAACCAGGTCGAGATTGACCGACCCGAGTACGACTATTGCACGCGAGACGCCGGCCATCGCGGGTCAACCTTTACCGAACCGCGCCAGGCGCGATGTCAGCAGCTCGTAGAATCCATCCGCATTCACGCCGTAGATCCACTCTGCGTTCCTCGGCCGCCCGCTCACGCCCCAGAAGTCGACTGCGGTGTGGCCCACGGTCAGCGGCGATTCTGTTTCGATAGCGACATTGCAATGTTTACCCTGAAAAAGTTCCGGCTTCACCAGGTAGGCAACGGTGCAGGGATCGTGCAATGGCGCGCCGTCCGCTCCGTACTTGGCCGTATCGTGACGTGAGAAGAATTCGAGCATCCCTGCCGTTGCCAGCGCAGCGCGATTGCCGAGTGCTTTGATGCGCGCGATGCGACCGGCGGTCGCGAGCACCTGGTGGGTTACGTCGAGTCCCATCGCAACGATCGGACGGCCACAGGCAAACACGATCGCAGCAGCCTGAGGGTCAACAAAAATATTGAACTCGGCGGACGGCGTGGTATTGCCGCCCTCACGCATCGCCCCACCCATCAGCACGATGCGCCTGATCTTTGGGACGATCGACGGATCTCTTTTCATCGCCGTCGCGATGTTGGTCAGCGGTCCCGTCGGCACGAGGGTAATGGCGGCGTCACTCGCTGCCCGCAACGTATCCACAATGAAGTCGACAGCGTGCCGGCTTTCGAGCGGCTGCGTTGGTTCGAAGACGTCTGCGCCGTCGATACCCGTTTTGCCGTGCACGCTTTCGGCCGTGACCAGCGGCCGCTCCAGGGGATGTGAACAGCCGGCAAAAACAGGAAGGTCACTTCGTCCCGCAATCTCGCACATCATGCGCGCATTGCGTTCCGTCAGGTGCAGCGGCACGTTGCCGGCAACCGTGGTGATGCCGAGCACGTCCAGTTCATCCGGCGACGACAGCGCGAGCAGCAGGTTGATCGCATCGTCCTGCCCGGGATCGCAGTCGATGATGATGCGTTCCGGCATGTTCAATCAGAAACTCAGCAATATCCCTGCCAGCGCCGCGCTCATGAGGTTCGACAACGATCCTGCGGCCACGGCCTTGATGCCGAATCGCGCAATGAGCTCTTTCTTTTCCGGCACCAGGGTGCCAAGGCCGCCGAGAAGAATCGCGATCGACGAGAGATTGGCAAAGCCGCAAAGTGCGAACGTCACGATGGCCTTGGTCTTGTCACTCATCCCGGCGAGGTATTCTGTCAGGTGGCTGAAGGCTACGAATTCATTCAATATCAATTTCTCGCCGAACAGTGCTCCCGCCGCCTGCGCTTCCGACCACGGGATGCTCAGCAGGAACATGATCGGAGCGAACAACCAGCCCAGCATTTTCTGCAGTGTCAGCCCTTCGATCCCGACCAGCCCGGCAAGCCCGCCGACCAGCCCGTTGAACAACGCGATCAGTGCGACGAACGCGACCAGCATGGCACCGATATTGACCGCAAGCTTCACGCCGTCCGCAGCGCCGACGGCCGCGGCAAGAATGACGTTCTCATGCGAGCTGGCCTCCATCTTCAGTTGCCGGTCCTTGTTATCCGCGGTCGTTTCGTCGTCCGGCATGATGATCTTGGCCATGAGCAGGCCGCCTGGTGCTGCCATGAAACTCGCGGCCAGCAGGTATTTGAGTTCGGCTCCCATCTGCACGTATGCGAGCATGACGGTGCCGGCGATCGATGCGACACCCGACACCATCACGGCAAAAAGCTGCGGTTCGCTGAGTGTCCTGAGATAGGGCCGCACGACCAGCGGCGCTTCGGTTTGCCCGATGAAAATATTCGCCGCCGCATTCAGCGATTCCACGGGACGCGTGCCGATGACCCATTGCAGCGCACCGCCGATCATCCGCACCACGATCTGCATCACACCGATGTGATAGAGAACCGACATCAACGACGAGAAGAATACGATCATGGGCAGGACGTTGATCGCAAAACTCCAGATCCCTTCTGTCGTCGCCAGGCCGCCGAAGACGAATTCGATGCCATCGCGGGAGTAACCCATAACTTTCAGTACGCCATCGCTCATTTTCCCGATCACGGCTTTGCCGACCGGCGTGTAGATGACGAAAGCGGCAACCACGGCCTGCAGGGCAAATGCCGCGCCGACGATGCCCAGATTGATGGCCTTGCGATTGCCGGAAATCAGCCAGGCGAGACCGAGCAGCACGACTATCCCGAGCAATCCTGTGAAGAAGCCAGCCATACCGGGTCCCCCGACTGATCTATTGACTTATTGTTTGCTGTTGCCGAACGATGACCTCAAGCATACCGGCTTCGTCGAGGCCATG